>JAGHSE010000392.1 GCA_018066015.1 Candidatus Colivivens equi | reverse complement strand
ATACTGATGATTTTAACAACTGAGAGGATTTCATGGTTTTAGAGTTGCCCTTCAACCCAATACAATAATACACAGAGATTTTCGTTACTATATATAATGACACGCACGAGAAGAATTATATTAACATTGATTTGTTGCATCATAATGACGACATCTGTTGCACAGACACGCAAGGTGATGAACAGGCCTTATATTGATCAACGCCTGTATCATTATGGTTTTCTTGCTGGTTTGAATATGATGGACTTAGAAATTGAAAACAACGGATATATTGATGAGGATGGAAATCAGTGGTTTGCTGAGGTACCTAACTACGACCCTGGATTCTGTGTGGGAATTTTGGGTGAAGTACGTCTGAATAAGTGTCTTGCCGCAAGGGCTGTACCTACTATGCATTTCGGCACAAGATCTGTGACATTTCGTAATGCTCTCAATGAAGACACACAAGTACAACAAATGAAGACAACATACATATCTGTTCCTCTTGATTTGAAATTCTCAGCAGAACGATTTAATAACTACCGCCCATACATGATGGCAGGTATCAACCCAACCCTCAACCTCACCGTTAAGAAAAACAAGAATCTGTTGGTGAATAAATTTGATTGTTTTATGGAAGTCGGCATTGGATGCGACTTCTACCTGCCGTTCTTTAAGTTCATACCTGAATTGAAATTCTGTTACGGATTATCAAATATTATTGACAAAGATCGTTCTGACTTGATGGATGCTGATGCTATGATTTATACTAAATCTGTGGATCGTGCCGTATCTAAGATGATTGTCCTCACTTTCTATTTTGAATAAAATGAACAAATACTCAATTATTATACCTGTATTCAATCGTCCTGATGAAGTAGATGAACTGCTTGAAAGTCTCACCAAACAAAAGGTGACTGACTTTGAAGTGATAGTAGTGGAAGATGGTAGCACAAACACATGCCAAGATGTCTGTAGAAAATATACTGAAACTTTGAATTTGCATTACTACATGAAGGACAATTCCGGTCCTGGTCCGTCTCGTAACTATGGAGTAGATAAGGCTACAGGTGAATATGTGATAATACTCGATTCTGACTGTGTTCTGCCCGAAGGTTATCTTTCGGCTGTGGAAGATGAATTAAACACTAATCCTTGTGATGCTTTTGGTGGTCCTGACAAAGCAGGTGAGAATTTTACTATGGTACAGAAGGCAATCAGTTACAGTATGACTTCTTTCTTCACTACTGGGGGAATACGTGGTGGTAAAAAGAAATTGGATAAATTCTATCCTCGGTCTTTTAATATGGGACTGAAACGAGATGTTTATCTGTCTTTAAATGGTTTTTCACAAATGCGCTTTGGTGAAGATATTGACTTGAGTTACCGCATTTTTGAGAATGGTCATACTTGCAGATTGTTTCCTAAGGCATGGGTGTGGCACAAACGCAGAACTGACTTTGATAAATTCTTCAAACAGGTATTCAATTCTGGTATTGCCCGGATAAATCTGGAGAAGAGACATCCTGGTTCGATGAAACTCGTACATTTGCTTCCTACTGTATTCTCATTAGGATGTACCTTACTTGTCATTCTTGCTCTGGTATTCAGATTTACTTTGCCTGGAATATGGTGGACTTATCCGCTGTGTCCGCTTTACCTTTACTGTATTTTGCTCTTCATTGATGCTTCCCGACAAAATCACAGTATGCAAGTAGGAATACTCGCTGTCGAGGCCGCTTTCGTTCAACTCTTTGGTTATGGTCTTGGTTTTCTCAAGGCGTGGTGGGAGAGATGTGTGATGAGAAAACATGAATTTTCGGCTTTTAACAAAACATTCTATGATTGACAATAACCGACACTCTATAAAAGATTGGGCTGAGGAAGATCGTCCGCGTGAAAAGATGATGGAGAAAGGCGAACAGGCTCTCTCAAATGCTGAGTTACTTGCCATTTTGATTGGTTCTGGAACCACAAAGAAATCTGCTGTAGAATTGATGCGTGATGTGATGGACTCATGTGGTAATAGGTTATCCCGACTTAGTCAATTGTCTCTGGAGGAACTCACTGCGTTCAACGGAATTGGCCCTGCCAAGGCTATCACATTAAAGGCAGCAGCTGAAATGGCTCGGCGACGTACTCTCGAAACTTCTGATGACCTCGTCAGTATCTCTAATGCTGAGGAGACGTATAAAATAATGTATCCGATTATGCGCGACTTGCCTCATGAGGAATTTTGGGTTTTACTTCTTAACAACAGTACTAAATTGCTGAAAAAAGTCAAGATGAGTTCAGGTGGACTTTCTGCTACTGCTATTGACATAAGATTAGTACTTAAAGAGGCCTTGCTTGCAAATGCAACACACTTTATTGTGTGTCATAATCATCCGTCTGGTTCTTTGCGCCCTAGTTCGGATGATATTCACATTACAAGAAGTCTGAATGAGGCAGCCAAGTTGTTAAAGATTCATTTGATTGACCATGTTATCATTACTGATGGTAAATATTATAGTTTCTACGAAGAAGGAAAATTATGACCGAAGAATTAAAATATTCAATAGAAGTTGAGACTGTGGAGATGCTCCGCAGTGTGTTTGACCCTGAGATTCCTGTCAATGTGTATGAACTGGGCTTGATTTATAAGATTGATGTAAGGGAGGATGCTCATGATGATAGCAAGGCAGAAATTGTCATTGACATGACTCTCACTGCTCCTAACTGTCCTGCTGCTGATTTTATCATGATGGACATTCAAGAAAAGCTGGAGTCCATAAAGAACGTGAGCAAGGTGACTGTAAATCTTGTTTTTGAACCTGAATGGACTAAGGATATGATGAGCGAAGAGGCACGGTTAGACCTTGGATTGATGTAACCTTAAATTTATTTTTATTTCCAATGAAGAATATCTATTTTATATCTGATGCCCACCTAGGATGTAAGGCACTTGAACACAGACGTATGCAGGAACGGCGTTTGGTTCGATTTTTAGATGACATTAAGGACAAGGCTGATGCTATCTATCTGCTTGGAGATATGTTTGACTTTTGGTTTGAATATCAAGAGGTCGTTCCTAAGGGTTATACCCGGTTTCTAGGCAAACTCAGTGAACTGACTGATAGTGGCATTGAAGTTCACTACTTCACTGGCAATCATGATATGTGGACGAATGGATATCTGCACAAGGAATGTGGAGTGATTATTCATGAAGAACCTATTACTATTGAAATTCACAATAAAATTTTTTATCTTGCACACGGACATAAGGTTAAAGTTAAGGGGGTAAAGATTAGCAAATACGAACAATTCATGTTTTGGTGTTTTGAAAACAAGACTCTGCAACGTATTGCAAGGTGGTTTCCTTCTGGTTTGTTCATGCGTTTTGGATTTAAATGGGCAAAGCATAGTCATGTCAATCATCATATCAACGGCACCCCTGAATATCTTGGTGACGACAAAGAATGTTTTATGCTTTTTGCAAAGGACTATCTCGTTTCGCATCCTGATGTGAATTACTTTATATTCGGTCACAGGCATATTGATGTCAATAAAGATATTACTCCTGAATCCAGACTTATTATACTCGGACAATGGTATTCTCTGTTTACATACGCTAGATTTGATGGTAACGAATTAACTATCTCGCATTATTTGGAAGGAGACAAAGATAATCATGCGCGACTCTGAACGACTCAGTACTCTTATCAATATCATTTCTACTCAAAGGATTCATAACCAACAGGAATTGCATGATGCAATGTTCAAGGAGGGTTATGATATGACTCAGTCAACTATTTCGCGTGACTTGAAGACTCTGAGGATAAAAAAGACAAACAAAATATATAGCTTACCCACCGACAAACCATATATTCGAATTCATAAACAACATATACATAAGGGAGAGTCTCTTCATTGGTACGCCATGACTACTCGCAAATATCGTGAGAAACAAGTAGCCGACTTACTTGCGACAAAGGGTATTGAGACGTGGTTGCCTGAACGTCATACCGAGGGTGTGGGTTCACCTTATCAAACAATCATTCCCAAGATTATCTTCATACATTGTTCTCAACATCAATGCAGGTCTGAGACCTTTGTTGATGGTACTATGGGGTATATCATTCACCCTGAAAATCATCAGCCGGTCGTAATTCCTGATGAAGAAATCATTATGTTCCAGAAATTACTGACTTTATGCGATGTAGTAATCGACTTTGATGAGGAAGTTTTTGAACATGATGAGTCAACCAGTATTTATCCTCTTACTGGAGTTGGGTACTTAATGGTAAGAAAAAAATAAAAGCGAGAACAAAGCCTCGCTTTTATTTTATCGTTCTAATATAATCATTAAGACTTACGAGTTACATAAGAACCATCGCGTGTGTCAACTTCAATGAGGTCACCTTCATTGATAAAGAGAGGAACACGGATTTCTGCACCTGTCTCGAGTGTTGCAGGCTTGGTTGCATTTGTTGCTGTATCGCCCTTAAGTCCTGGTTCGGTATATGTTACCTTCAAAACTGTCTTGATTGGTATTTCGGCTGTGAGGATAGTGTCTGTTGCTGCATCTATTGCAACCATCACACTATCACCTTCCTTGAGGAACTGAACTCCTTCAATAAAGTCAGCTGAAATATTTACCTGCTCATAAGTTTCGCTATTCATGAACACAAGGTCGTTGCCTTCCTTGTAAAGGAACTGGAACTGACGATGGTCAACCTGAACTTCTTCGAGTTTTGTGCTGACTATCCATGTACGTTCTAGAACTCGTCCGTCGGCTACATCACGAAGTTTTGTTCTCATTACGGTATTACCCTTACCTGGTTTTACGTGAAGGAAATCTATTACTACATAGATTCTTCCATCAAGGCGTAAGCATACATTCTTCTTAATATCACCTGCTAACATAATGTTTCGGATTTAAAAATGATTACTTACCGTGACGTTCACTTGAAACTGATAAAGACTTGCGACCCTTCTTACGGCGTGCTGCCAATACATTGCGACCGCCTCTTGTTGTCATTCTCTGGCGGAATCCATGCTTGTTTACCCTCTTACGATTGTGAGGCTGGAATGTTCTTTTCATTGTTATTTATTTTTTAGAAATTTCTATAATCGGCTTGCAAAGTTATGAAAAATATTTCGTTATGCAAAATTATTTTGTAGTTTTTCGTTTTGTGGTCATTACTGAAGCTTCTAGTTCGCGTATCAATTCGCGTTTCTTTTTACCAGGGGCAAAGACAAATCCTTCTGCTACTATTACTTTTTTTTGCAATGAATCTACCCAAGAATAACTGACGAACGAACCACCCATTGCGTCGTTTGCCATTTCCCACAATCCTCTTACTTGCTGGGTGACTACTCCATTTCGTACTACACATTCACTTTGCAACCCTAGTAGTTGGGTTGTCATATACTGTCCTTCGTGTTCGCCTGGGATATTTGCTTTCATCACTGCGTTGCGGTGTGCTACAAAATTCTCGAGTGTCAACAACGAATCAATACTCTTATCGTCACATGGATAACTATACATACATACATTCAGGGTGTTGTCTCTGTCAACGGATGAAGCCCAGAAGAAATTCTTTGCTACTTTGATGGATTGTATATCTTGAGGAACGTATATTTCATAACCAAATTGTTTTTCGGCTTGACGAAGTACCTTGTCGCTATATGCACCTCTGAGATACGACATTTCTCGCTGAAGTTCTGCGTCAACAAAGATATTGAGTATTTGTTTTTGGTTCGTTGCAACAAATTCTGCTAATTGCATACCGTCATGAGCCGAGATGGTCATGATAGTTTGAGGATGTGCCCATAAATCCTTCTGTATAGAAATATGTGATGCCGAATATTTCTTGTCAATCTTTACGATGACTATATTTGCAAAAGCCCTGAACTGTTTTGTGAAAGTATTGGGATTCACACTCATAGTCCGGAAGTTTGCCTCTGGCTGAATCAACCCTGCGATGTCAGACTTAAACAAGCCCTCCAACACCTCACCTTCATCAGTCTGCAACCATTCCTTATCAGCAACAATCAACAACTCATAAGGAGCACTGATTGTAGTCTTTCCGACCTTTCTAACCTTACCGCCATTTGACGTACAACTCACAATAATGAGTAT
>JAGHSE010000344.1 GCA_018066015.1 Candidatus Colivivens equi | reverse complement strand
ATATAAGACGGAGTATGATGATATTATAAAATCAAATATATCAAGAATCCACCTTAAAGAAAATGTAAAAGAATTATTATTATTATTCAATCCCAAAATAATAATAACAACTCTTCCTATAAATGTTATCGAATTGGATTTGGGATATGATTTAACATCTTCTATATATTATTATAAAGACGGAGTTCAATCCACCATTCAAGAAGAACTATATTCATCAACAGTTTTAGATTTTATTGGAAAAAAAAAGAATTTAGTTTACCATATATTTGGACCTGCTAAGGGTGCTATTCAAACAGGAGGATGGGTGAAAAACGAAATGGATCTTCTTGAATATCTGCACACCTTACATACTCGTACTCCAGATGGCTTAGTAAAATATATACAGGCCACAAAAGCCCATCTGCTTGTATTAGGTTGTTGCCTGCCAGATTGGTTCTTTAGATTCTTGCTTTATCCAATGAATCCATCTGGTGGATGTTTGATTAATCCACATGATTACGGTGAATCCCTTAACTACTATTTGAGTGCCAAAGGGTTCGATCAATCTCTTGATGTTGATGACATTCTTAATGAATTAATTGACAAAATCTCCAACGAAAGAATGTTTGATGATGTTTATGATGTCTTTTTATCTATAGCAAGTGAAGATTTGGATTCTGCTGTGGATCTTAAAAAAATGTTGGAGAAAGAGTTCAATATAAAAATCTGGTTGTTTTCTCAAGAAAATATTGCAGGAAATTGGGAAACAAAAATAGAAAAGGCTTTAAACTCTTCCAAATATTTTATGCCATATGTAACGCGACATTATATTAACAAGTTTATAGGCAAACAAAGAACAAGATGTGACAATCCAGAAATATCAGGATTAGAAACATGTACAGTAAAATACGCAATTCCGCGTATAGATGATGAACTCGCAAAAGGTAATAGTGAATACGTTTTGCCGATTCTAAAAGAGGGTGAGGTTTATAAATACACAAGTAGAACTAAAGGAACTATAGAAAAAATTGTTGATGAGAAATATATCCAATCTTTAGTTGATGGTCAAAATGATTTGTTCCCTGACTTTTTTGACAAATTGCAATTACACAAGTATAATACAGGAACTGGAGATACGTTAAAAGATCGTCTAGACGAGCGAGCATATTCAACCTTAAGTTCTATATTTAAAAATAATGCATATGAATAATCCTTGGTTAGGTTTTCAAACATACGAAGAAAACGAATCTTTTAAATTTAAAGGTAGAGATTCGGACATACTTAAAATATTCGACTTGGTAAAATCAAATAGAATTTCTGTTCTATATTCCGATTCAGGAATAGGAAAAAGTTCTATAATTAACGCAGGTTTAACTCCACTTCTTAAAAAACGTCAGTACTATCCCATTAACATAAGACTAGAGGACAAATTCTTAAGTGGTGAGATAAATATTGATAATTTTTTGTTGTCCATGATTGAAAGATCTACAAAATCTTTTATGGATTTACATAAAAATTCAGAAGTAAAATATGAGATAATCTTTGCTGAGAATTTTTCTCACGATGACTTTTTTTTATGTCATATAGACAAAGAATTAAAAAGTAATTTATGGTGGAAATTGCACGCTTATGAACTACTATGCGTCATCGATGACATTGAGTATCCATTAAAACCTATTTTTATTTTTGATCAATTTGAAGAGCTATTCACTAAGTGTAACTCGTTAAAAAGAATCGGATCTTTTTTCAATAGAATAAGAGAGCTAATAAGCGACACTCCTCCTATAGAAGTCCTTAATATTCATTCAAAATTAGTTGAAGAAGGAATTCCGACGACAGAACTTCCATCTTCAGCTGGGTTTAATGCTATTTTCTCTTTGCGAAGGGAGTATTTAGCAAATTTGGAATATTGGACTAATCAAAAAGACAAAATCTACGGTTTCCTTAACAATAGGTATTTTTTAATGCCTTTAGATAGGGAACAGAGCATAGAGGTAATAACTGGACAAGACACAACGCTACTTAATCCTTGGGCTGAAAATATTATTAAGGAACTTGACTCTTTGGAAGAGCAGATTCCTCCAATTTTGTTGTCAGTAATGTGTTATGAATTATATGAAATAAGCAAGAAAAGAGAACTTGAGGAACATGATATTAATTCAAAAGATCTTCTACATAGAGCCTATGAAAATGTTGTAAAAAGTACTTATAAAGAAAATGAATATGATAAGGATGGGCGTCTGCATCAAAAAGGAGAAAGAATAATTACAGACAAAAAAGTTTGGGAAATCGAATCTTTGCTGGTAAATAAAAGCGGACACAGAACTCCTGTAGATGTCCATGAATTAGGACTTTCTAAATATCAATTAGATTTTTTGAAGAGTCATCTTATTTTGAAATTATCATCTGAAGTAGGTAAAGTGGAATTGATGCATGATAGAATTGCAGACATCATCAATGATAATAACATTCATCAAAGAAATGTTATAACAAATACTAAACTACGTTTAGAACTAGAAAATGTACTCTTGTGCTTTGGTAGATTACCAATAACAAATTGCGAATATATATGCGAAGATGACGACAATGTCTACAGTATGCTTGAAACTTTTACAGAGATAAATAAACAATCTTCGAGAGGAAATGAAAAAACATCTTTAAAGAGTTTGTTACAAGATTCGTATTCATTGAAAAATGATATTTGCATCTCCTTCATAGACAGATCTCACGAGAAGGTCGCAAAAGGAATAATATGCAAAGCTATAGATGATATCGCTTATATATCGGTACGATATTCTAAAATAAATATTACTTACGATAATTCTCAGCACGAAGAATTGAAGATATATAAAATACTTTTCTTTGATGAAAAGAATGAAAAACCGTTTATGCATCGTTTAGGATATTATGGGATAAAATTGGAATATGATGATAGGGGAAATGAAATTTTACGAACCTATATTGATGAAAAAGGGGATCCCATAATAAACTATCGTCATTTCGCTCAAATCAAAAGAGAATATAATGAGAACAACCTTCCTGTTAAGACCTCATATTTAGATGAATTGGGAAATCCCATCAAGCATAAAGATGGTAATTATGGATTCATGTCTGATTATAATATTGATGGTCAAGAAATTTTGCGTACATTCACTGACAAAGACGGTTTTCCTACAAGACTTAAAAATGGTATATATGCACAAAAATATGAATACGAAAGGCCCAACAGTCAAAACAAAACATTTATTCTAAATCTTGACAAAAACTATAAACCTACTCGAGATATCGGTGGATATGAAGGGGCGATACAGGAATTCGATGAATATGGAAATTGCATTTCGTACTCATATTGCGATGCTAATAAGAAACTGATTGTTGGCGCAGACGGATACAGCAAGCAGATTTATACTTATAATACATATAATCAAATCTCTATTGTACGTTATCTTGATTGTCGCGGATCAATAGCACGTCACAGAGATGGGTATTATGGGCAAACGTTTGATTACAATCTAGAAAGACGTCCTGTAACGGTAACGGTATTTGATGAATTAGGCAATCCAACTATTTGCGCAGAAGGATACTCTCAATTACAAAGAGAATATGATAAATGTGGTCGAGAGATTAGGAATTCATTCTACGACAAAGGTGGCTTTCCATGTTATATTGGAGGAGTTTTTGCAAAAGAAATAAAATATGATGAAAGAACAGGAAGTATTTGTTCTATTATATCAGTTGATGAAAACGGACTTGAAGTTGATGAAAATGGTCAGTTTTCTAGACATGAATTTTGTTACGATAATAATGGGGTGCTCAAAAAGTTAAGTTACTTTGACTCCAACAAATATAGTACGCAACCATATGTCACAATAGAATACACACAGCAAGAGAATAGTTTAATAGTTGAGAAGACCACAAATTGTTTGGGGGAAGTCTCTGAACTTGAAGTCAAAAGGGATGCTTTTAATGCTAATCGAGTTGTTTATGAACGAGACATAATAAAGGAAAACTTTTATCATCATCTGAAGATAGAATATGATAGAGATGGTTACAGACACAAAGAATACTACTTGGATATTAATGACAATCCATGCTTAACCGACATAGTTACATCTGGCAGAGAAATAGTATATGACAATTTGCACAACCAAATTGGAGAAGCACATATTGATAGTACAGGAAATAGAATAAGATGCAGTGAAGGATATTGTATTTGTATTTCAACCGCGTCTGAACGATCTTACTGGGATACAGATGCTATTACCCCTTTGTGTAGTAAAGAGGGATATCATAAATGTATACGTAATAATACTCCTGATGAAAATGGATTTCTTATAAAATACTTCAATACAAAACAAGAGTTATGTGATGGTCCTGAAGGTTTTTCGGTTTTAAAAGAAGTTGTTAGCGAAAATACAATACATCGTTACTTTCTTGATTGTCAAAATCGAAAATGTAAATTAGATTGGGCGGAGGAAAGAAGGCAAATATTAGAAAATGGAGATGAAGTGACAGAATACTATGATGAGAATTCGAATCCTATTGACTGCGATGGATATCATAGAAAATATACGAAGCGAAAAACAAGTTGGTATCTAGCAGATGTTATTATAAAATACACGTCCAAAGAAGGGAAATGTGCTAATGGCGAGAATCCTTTGGATAACTCAGGTGTTAAAGGAAGTGAGTTTTGGCTTAAAACAGGTAAAGATGGATATGAAATAAAGTGGGCAAGAAATAAGGAAGGGAAAAGCATTATAGGATCAAAGAAAATTGTCCTTTATAACTATGCTTTATGGACAGTAATCCCTCTATTGTTTATTTATTTAATTATTGTAGAATGCTTCAAATGGATTATAGGTAAGTTTATGATTTCAAAAAAAGACTCCAATTTTAAAGAATATGTGCCTGTTATAATGATAAAGGAAGTATTCCCAGAAGTTGAGGATCGAAACTCAAAAGGGAATAAAACAATACCGCTTTGTTTCAAGCTTGGTTTACAGGAAGGTGACATAATATTGTCATACGATACATGGAATTATAATCCAAAAACTGATTGGGATGTTCAAGTGAATAATTTTGAGAAAATCTTTAACGAAACACAAGATGTTACGAAGAGAGTGGTTGTCGCAAGGAAAAAAGGTCCTCAAGGCCAAACCATGATAAAGGAGTTTTGGGCACCTGCCAACAATATTGGCTGCAGGATAATTGACGACTCTAATACATATAGTGTAGATGATATTGAAGACATCTTTAAAGACTACGAAATACAGCAACAACAACAAGATGACATAATAAAAGATAATTTGTTTAACACATACTCTACCAATCCGTTACAAAAACTAATTTTGCATAAACGTTATGCTTTATTTTATTTGGAGCATCATAATATGGGAGAGGCATATCAACATATAAAGAAGGCAATAAATTATCTCGAAAAAAATAAAATGAATGATAATATGCTCATATGCGAAACATATAGAGCTGCAAGCCTCGTTTTTATACAACAAAGTTTGTATGAAGAATCGTTAGTTTATGCTTTCAAATCCAATGCGTTATTAACAAAATTACTAAACAACGAGAATTGTCCTTCTAATTCTATACTATATAAAGATATATTGCTCATTGTTACTTACTTGTGTCATATGCTAGGGAATTATGAATCGGCAAAAGAGTATTATGATTTATATATGTCAGTTAATGTCAATTCAGATGACACACAGACATTGTTCATGAAGGAATATATAAAACAGAACGAGAAAGATTTATTATGATGGAAATACACTTTTTATCGATGTCTCCAATTAAAGCATTGGGAGGGCTTGGCTTTATAATATGGCTTGTTGTCATAGTCTATACATTTACTAATGCAAATAAGATTGATAGATTCCTTGCGAATAATAATGCAATAACAAAGGTCCTTGTTCCATTGTTATTAGTGTTGTTCATACCTTTTATTTTATCTTTATTCCATCATTTTTGCTTTTGCAGTTTTGAAGAACTAAACACATTTAATGATGATTGGTTATCTCCATTCCTCAATCATGCTAAGAGTTATGCGATTTCTGATCAATTAATAAGTCTGCTCGGTACTTTCCTCCTTTCGGGTGTCGTAGTTTCATTATTAGTTAACTACATTAGCAGAAGGGCTGAGAAGTGGATAAATGGAGAATCGCATTATACATTCAGGAACAATTATTATCATGTTATAATTGGTTCTCACCCTTCTGTACCATATCTTGCAAATGAGATATTAAAAGAATACAAAAAAGATATTGTTATTGTTTTTAGTAAATCTGACATTCCACAATTGAGGAGAAAGATAGAATCGACAGTCAAGCAAAGGTCTCAAATAGTAATGTACTATGGGAATCGTGACTCCGAAACAGATTTAAGTCACTTGAATGTTGGAAGTAAGAAACTGAAAAATATCTATATTCTTGGAGAAGGCAAGTCAAAAGATAAAGACTTCGTTTCAAACGACACTATGAATATGAATTGTTTCGAAATTCTTAAAAGAATAAGAAAGAAATGTTCATGTGGCAACATTGATTGTTATGTATTCTTTGAACATCAGTCAACATCTGTAATATTCCAACGGTTCAATAATGAGTCTGAAACGAAAAATAGTTCCTTGAATTTCATTCCATACAATTTCTACGAGTTACATGCTCAAAAATTATTGGGGTGGAATGACATAGATGGAAATAGGACTATAAATATCCATGAAGGGATAGGGGTAAATACAGATAATCATGTCCATTTATTTATTATTGGTATGTCAAAGATGGGTATGGCATTAGGACTTGAAGCAATCCGTGTATGCCATTACCCTAATTTTGCAAAGGCCCAAATGGATTATGAGTATGGATATAAAGAATCTGCCTTAAAATCAATTGAACATCGACGTACTAAAATTACATTCATAGACCATAATATGAGTGAGAAGTTCGTTTTGTTCAAGAGTAGATATAGAAAGTTGCTGGAAGAGATCAAATACACCTATGTAGATGGAGAAATAAAGACTGTCAATGAACCTCATTCTAATGGGGAAAAGCCAATTTTAGATATTGAGCTTGAATTCATTAATGATTGGATTCAATCAGATTTGGTACATCAATATATCAACAATGTATGCGACAACCCTATGTCTCTTGTAAGCATTGTTTCTTGTTTGTCGTTATCAAATCAATCGGTGGCATCAATTCTTTGTCTTTCCGAAAAATGTCTTAGTAAGGCAAAAATAGCAGTATATCAGCCTGAATCGGAAGCATTAGTTGACAATATACAAATAGGAACATCAAAAACCATAGTCCCTTTTGGAATGTCTTCAAGCACTGTAAGTTTGAAACACATAGTACTACAGGAGGAAATGGCGAGAAGAATTTCTTATGTATATCAAAGGAGTGATTCAGAACGAGAACTTATGGTCTATGATAAAAAATCCATGTATGATTTCGTAACGAACACACCAACGTTGGCAGAGTACTGGAGGAATCTAAATGAACTTAGAAAATGGTCGAATCGTTACCGTGCCAGCTATTTATGGCAAGTAAAAGATTACTTAAATTTTGAAAATATAGAGGATTGTATAATTAATGGTATAGAAGGTGAACTAAAAGATCACGAACGTCCATGTGATGGATTGCTTGCAAGAGTTGAACATAATCGCTTTTGCATTGAGCGATATTCCCTTGGTGTAGAAACAACGGATACCAAGGCATTATGGTCATATAAAGCATTAGAAGAAGATTCAAAAGAAGCAGAACCATGTGGTTTGTATACTTTCCCTACAAATGATCAAATAATGATTGTGGCTATACCTTATATTTTAGAAGATAGAAGCTCTTTAAATGAGTCAAGGATATGAGTATACAAATAAATATAATTCAAATTCTTCGTTATTGGATTAATAACAACAAACATCAGTTTTTTCTATTCATGGCAAAAAATATAAGAAGTAAGATCGTTGGTAGAATTTTGGAGATAGGCAGACATATTACTATTTTATTCGCATTGCTATTATTCTTAACCTCATGTGCCAACTCTAATTCAGCAGATTCATCCCAACATACTTGGGAGGGATTAGTACAAGCAGTATGGGTGTTGATCTCAGCGGTTGCTGTCGTTATTATCTACTTGTATCGCGAATTTGACCGCCAGTCGATAAAGTATCAAAATTGTGCTAAGGATATTCAGTCGGATAATGAAACGGTAAGGGTAACTGCTGCAATATTGTTCAGGAGCTTTTTACAAGGAAGTTTTCTTGCCCGTTACTTATATAAGGATGACACCAAGAGACTTTTGATAGCCTTGTTAAGCACAATGGATATAAGTCATCTGCAGAAGACCCTGGCTGATAGTATCTCTTTCTTTGACAATGCTGATGGAATGGATTTTCAGAAAGTAAACCTGCATGATGCTTCTATCAAACCGAAACATCGTATTGACTATGAATTGACAGGAAAGGAAAAATATATTGACAGACAGATTGATATACAATGTGCAGATTTCTTCATGGCAATCATTACGTTTGCCAATATCAACAACATCAATTTTTTTAAGTCAATCTTTGTTGATGCAATAATGACTGGCTCCAGGTTTCACCATTGCAACTTCGCTAATGCCAATTTCAAAAGAGCCGATATGCAAAGCGTCAGATTTGACAACTGTAATCTGATAGGTGCTAATTTCAATGGAGCATTGCATATTGACTCTATTAGATATGAGATAGGTGTTGAGGGAACCGAAGGATATCAATGCTATCAAGGAGAGGAATTCATCTCAATGTTGGACAAGGACGGAATATTCAAAGGCAATAAGCAAGAAGATCATTACAAGCTCACCAAGAAAAAGAATACCATCTTTGTAAGTAAATTGGGTGTAATGGACACTCGGCAGCTTGAACGATACAATCGGGTAATAGATCATATCAAGAGAACTTATACTGACATTAATATCGTTCAGATTAATAGAGAAGACTATCGTGATTTACTCCAACTTGATGATGTTATCTCGAGGTTGAATGATTGTGATGGCGTAATTATCTTCGCTTTCTCATACATGACCGTAACAACAGGAACAATACACGAGCATGTTAGTGGAAAAGACAAAAAGAAGATAACAGATAAGGAGTACACTTCTCCTTGGCTACAGATTGAAACTGCTATTGCACGTAGCAAAAACAAACCTTGCCTTATTGTTCACACTCCGGAGATCGTAAAAGATGGCATGTTTGATGAAATGATTCTGAAATCAGACAATCACATTTATCCAATAGAATATGACGAGCCATTCCCTCTCCATAAACATATAATTGAAGATTGGTATAGAGAGGTTGAGAAGTCTTAAATATAGTATTTGCAGAAACTGGATACCTCAAAGTACATAAAGAAATGCCCACGCTGTGGCACCGATATTGAGCCGAAGCGCCATGCATCATGGGGCGTACATGCTCTTGCTGGAGTTGCAGGGGTATGTGGCGGAGTTATAGGATTTTCCTTTGTCGGTCCTGTTGGCGGAGCTGGTGGTGCAGCCGCTACTTATGCCATTGCCAAACACAATATCATGGGTGTAGAAGATGACCATGATGAGAACCAAGTAAGCATACGCTGAACCCCGTGTTGCCCAGCTAGATTTTTTACCGTACCTTTGCCGCGCCAAAAACAATAATATTATGACGTGGACAAAAGACGAATTTGAAAAAATGTATGCCCGCTTCACGGAGAGCGGACTGAGTATTCGGGACTTCTGCTATAACGAGGGAATCCCAGAGAGTCGTTTCTACTATTGGAAGAAGCGTGTTATCCAAGAGCTGAAGTATGAGCTGCAGAAGGCTGACGGCAGCTTTCTTCCAGTGAATGTCACCCAGAAGGATGGCAAGATCACTATGCGGAACAGATCAAATTCCAATCATACACAGCCATCGTCAGGCTGCCTGTGTGAGATTTGCTATCCGAATGGCGTAGTAGTACACATGAGTGGGGATATGCCTCTTGAAGTCTATCGGGCTCTTGTGCTCCTGAACTGATTCCGGTCTATGTTTTCGCTCAGTGATGCCAACCGCTTCTTCCTCTATCCGTTTCCGACCGACATGCGCAAGAGTTTCGACTCCCTGAGCGGCATCGTGAAGAACCAGATGGGGATGAATGTGATGGAGGGTGACGCCTTCATCTTTGTCAACCGTTTCTGCACGAGCATGAAAGTGCTGCATGTGGAATGTGGTGGGCTGGTGATCTATAACCTCCGGCTGGAGAAAGGCAGTATTGAACTTCCAGAGATTGCGGAGGAAGATAAACGCACGGCCATTGAGACCCGGTGGAATCAGCTGGTGATGATGGTCGGCGGCCTCAGGACCTCGGATTACAAGCAGCAGAAACGATGGTCGCCACCCCCGAAATCTTTATAAGTCATAACCTTTCCTAATTTAAATTAAGAGATTTGCACAGGTCGGGATTTTGTAGTATCTTTGCACCACAGAATTCGTAAAATACTTGACCTACGCAGGACTCAGAGAAGGATGAACTTATCCGCCAGCTGCTCGAACAGCGAGACCAGATGTACCGCGAGATACGTCTGAGGGAAGAGCGTATATCCGAACTTGAGTCTCAGGCAGACAAGGGACTTCTAAGTCAGAAGGATGCAGAACTTGCAGCAAAGGACAAAGATCTTGCCAGAAAAGAGAAGGATCTCGCCAGAAAAGACAAGACCATTCGGGAGCAGGAGGATAAGATTCTCAAGCTGGAAAGCACAGTATTGCCTGGCTCAAGCGCAAGATGTGGGGCAAGATGAGCGAGAAGCACATCCCCGAAGATCCGAACCAGCGTCTCATAGAATGGGAAGGCCTGGAGCTGCTGCCAGAAGAGCAGGAAGCAGTCAAGTCTGCCGAGAAGGAAATCGATGAGATGCGCCAGCGTCAGGAAAAGCGTCGCTCAGAGATTGCCAAGAAGCAGAAACCCGTACGTAAGCCTTTGCCGGAAGACCTTCCACACAAGAACATTGACTTCTATCCAGAAGGCTATAACGAAGAGGAATGGACCATTCTTGGCGAACCAGAAACATCCGAGCATCTGGTCTTTACCCCAGGCGCATTCTTGGTAGAAGTACATCGGAGACATACCGCAATCCGGAAATCTGACAGCAGGATTGAGACCGCTCCCGTACCATTCTATCCCATTGCCAAGAGCTATGCCACACCATCGCTGCTGACAGAGCTTATTATCGGCAAGTATGCAGACCATCTGCCATTCTACCGCCAGATAGAGATGTTTAAGCGAATGGGCGTCACCTTGCCAGCAGCTACAGTCAATGACTGGTTTTTCGAGGTGGCCGACCTGATGCGTCCGCTCTATTACCGAATCCGGGAAATAGTGCTTGCCTCAGATTATGTACAGTGCGATGAGACGACCATACCGATAGTCAATGAGGAAAAACACAAGGCCGTCAAAGGCTATCTGTGGGATGTGCGAGCGGTGATGCTCAAACTTCTTTTCTTCCACTATGACCATGGCTCACGGGCACAGAAGGTCGCCCTGGCACTCTTCCATGGATACAAGGGAGCCTTGCAGACCGATGGCTATGGAGTGTATGAGGCCTTCGAGAATAAGGCCGGCATCCTCCTTCTCGGATGCTGGGTGCATGCCCGAAGGTACTTTGAAAGGGCTCTCAATAATGACAAAGAACGTGCGGAATACGGAATGGCTCAGATTGCCAAGTTCTATTCCATTGAGCAGGAGGCCGATGACCAGAATCTCTCATATACAGAGAGGGCAGAACTCCGTAAGCGTGTGGCCTATCCAATCATGAGAGCCTTCGAGCAGTGGCTGATCAACGAAGCCCCTAAGGTGATGCCGAAGAGTCCTATCGGGAAAGCCATTGCCTATACCTATAATATATTTTATAGGCTTACGCGCTACCATCTGGATGGACGCTATTTGCCGGACAACAATCTCATCGAGAACAGCGTACGTCCGATAGCCATTGGCCGGAAAAACTATCTCTTCTGTGGCAATGACGATGCAGCCGAGGATGCCGCCATCATCTACACCATGATGGGATGCTGTAAGGAGGCAGGTGCTGACTTCCGAAAGTGGACGAACTATTTCCTGGATCACATCCACGAGTATGACAATGACCTGTCGAAACCTCTGGATGACTTCCTCCCTGCGACACTTATAGAAAGAGGCTTGATCTAAACTCTTCTCCAACCGTCTCAGACAAACTCCAACAATTTCTTCAAACTTCTACAAGTATCTCTGAGAATCTCCAAAGTTTTCAGAGAATACTTTGTAACATTTGCAAGACGGGGTTTGCCGAATGCTTACTTTTGTTGTTTGCCATGTTTATGTTTGGGGGTGAATAAAAGATTCACCGCAAAGATAAACAAAGTTCACGAAAAACGACTCAATCCGGTGCCTTTTTCTGGTGGCACATTCCATTCCGTTATGGGTGGCACATTCGAAACCGCTGCAGGTGGCAC
>JAGHSE010000297.1 GCA_018066015.1 Candidatus Colivivens equi | reverse complement strand
GTCTAATATATTACAAATTCTTGATTGACTACCAAATTTAGTAGCGACATTATTGATTATTACTTATAACGCAAAACTAATGTATATGCATGCGCATAACGACGAAACTACATTTTCAAATAT
The DNA here is from genome assembly GCA_018066015.1 of Candidatus Colivivens equi. Lineage (GTDB taxonomy): Bacteria > Bacteroidota > Bacteroidia > Bacteroidales > Bacteroidaceae > Colivivens > Colivivens equi. The sequence continues at coordinate 2,725 of JAGHSE010000297.1, read as the reverse complement.
GATTCGTGAACACAAAAGCACCATCTACACCGTGTGTTATATGTTCTCAAATGATGAAGATGAAGTAAACGACCTATTCCAAGAAGTTCTCATCAATCTCTGGAAAGGTTTCGCCAACTTTCGTGGTGATTGTTCTGTCAATTCCTGGGTTTACAGAGTTGCACTCAACACTTGTATTTCAATTGACCGTAAGAACAAAAAGTCGAAGAAAACAATCCAACTTGACATGAACATCAACCTATTTTCAGATACCGATACCGATACTCGCCAGATACGCCAACTCTACGACCGCATACATAAACTTCCGCTAATTGACCGAGCCATTATTCTACTTTGGCTTGATAATCAGTCTTATGATGAAATAGGTGCCATAATAGGTATATCAGCCAAGAATGTATCGGTCAAGTTAGTCAGAATCAAAGAACAACTTATGAAAATGCAATAATTAAGGAGGAATCATAATGGAAGAAAATATCACATTAGACGAGATGCGGTCCCAGATAGCCCTTCTCAAAGAAAAACTTGATAAAGAAAGTATTGTCAATGACCGTCTCTTACGTGATGCGCTCAAACACAAAATGAACAATTTCAAATGGGGGTCTGTTTTTGAATATTGCTCATGCATATTCGTCATTATCTTTGGAAACATCACTATATTCCAACTTGTTCATTCCTGGCCATTCGTTATCGCAACCACCATACTTATGATAATCTGCATTCTTGCCACATACTATACACACAGCAAAGCAAACACAAAAGACTGTAATGGCAACCTTCTGACTGTAGCAAAGAAAATGCGTCAGATAAAACGCGAATATCATCTTTGGCTTTACTTTGCCATACCTGCTATAACTATTTGGATAATATGGTTCTCTTATCTTCTTGTTACAGAAACTACTTTTGGTATCCACCTTGTAATGGCAATGTTTTTTGGAGCAATAATTGGAAGCATAATTGGACTTTTTCTTCGCAAGAAAATCTTGGACACTTGTGATGATATTATCTCACAAATTGAAGAGTGAATTACCGCTCTAAATCCTTCAAAACAGAACAAAAAAAAGAGGAAAGGTTGTAGAATTCTCTAACATTTGCTATATTTGCACCACAGTATTCACAGCAAATATAGCAAATGAATAAGTGTATCATACTAAATCAATAACTCTACAGAAATAATGAAAATCAAAAAAATACCTTTCTCTGAGATTAAAGGCATAAGTGTAGGCAATGCCGAGAACCACGAGGGCAAGACAGGTGTAACAACCTTTTACTTCCCTACCCCGGCAACTGCAGCAATGAAAATATTTGGTGGTGGTCCTGCTTCTCGAGAAATATCCGTCCTTGATATTGAGCGCGAAGATGTTCCCCTCAATGCACTTATTTTCGGAGGAGGTTCTTCCTTTGGTTTAGAAGCATCAACAGGAGCCCAGAAGTGTTTAGAAGAATCAGGCATCGGTATTGACACAGGACCAGCCAAAGTTCCTATTCTATGTCAGAGCGACATCTACGATTTAAGTTATGGAGACTCCACCATACGCCCAGACTACACAATGGGGTACGAATCATGCAAAAATGCTATGACTGAAAATAATCCCCTCAGTGGTAATGTAGGAGTAGGAATTGGCGCTACAGTAGGCAAGGCAAGAGGTATCGGCTACTCACAAAAAAGTGGAATAGGATATGCAGCTGCCCAGATTGGAGATATTCAAGTAGGTGTAGCTGCCGTAGTAAATGCATATGGTGATATTTATTATCATGGTCAAAAAATTGCAGGAATGCTCAACGAAGACCTTACCGACTTTGCTGATGCTACAGAGGCATTATACGACCTGCAACCACAAAATCTCTTCACGGGCAACACTACTCTCGTGGCTATCTTTACAAACGGCTTGCTCGCTAAGTCAGACTTGCTTAAATGTATTAATATGGGTTCGGCAGGGATGGCTCGTGCCATACGTCCTGTATTCACTATGGCTGACGGTGACACTATTTATTGTATTTCAGTAGGAGACCAAAAAGTCAAGACTGACGTTAATGTAGTGGGTACATTAGCAGCAGAACTCATAGAAGAAGCTATCAAAGATGCAGTAATTTCAGTTGCACAATGAGTTTTCTTACATTGCCCCGACTATCAGAAGTGCTTTAGCAAAGCCTCGCATGCTCTTGTAATATCTTGATAAGTACGTTCAAAGTCACCAGAATACCAGGGGTCTGCTACGTCCCTATATTCTCCTACGTATGACATCATCATACGAACTTTGTGGCAAGTGTCTTCGCCTATTATATATCTCAGCCAACGACGATTGCTCTCATCCATTATAATAATAAGGTCAAACGCATCATAGTCATGACGAGTCATCGTGCGCGCTCTCTTTGATGCGTCAAACACCACTTCGTGCTTATTCATACAGCGCTTTGCTGGTGGATATATGGGATTACCATATTCTTCATCTGACACCCCTGCTGATTCAATATAAAAATCAGCTTCGCGTCCTTGTTCCTTTACCATTTTCTTGAAAATAAACTCAGCCATTGGACTTCGGCAGATATTTCCGTGGCAGACAAAGAGTATTCTATTCATATAAAAACGCTTCGACTCTGTAAAGGGGTGTTCTATTAATTACATTTTAGGTGATTTTGACTTTTGTCTTCCTCCTTCGCACCTCGGCAATGCCAAGCAAGCTTGCAATTGCTCTCGGTTTGTCGTCGGTTGAGATTTTTCTTTAGC
>JAGHSE010000362.1 GCA_018066015.1 Candidatus Colivivens equi | reverse complement strand
AACACCCCATAATACAAAATCAATTTCGTTCACCTATGTCATCATCAGTAACAGTCTTCCTATCACCAAATAGCAATTCCTTTTCTCTAATTTTGGCAGCTTCGACCCATTCTTCAGGAATGAATTTCCAGTGATTGAGTGTAGTAGGGACGATATTTTTTTGTTCCTTAATATATGACATAAGGTAGTATCTAATATCTCTACTTGTAGATGTGATGATTCTTTCGCTAATTTCTTCTTTAGTTAGTCCAGCACCTTTTGTCAATAGTTCTCCACCTCCATTACTTCTGTATGCCGTCATAGCAACCGTGTACAATTTGTCCAACTCAAATGGTCTTCCATCTGCCATTTGTTTTATATTTATACGTTCTCCGTCACCTTTTCTTACATCTACCTCATAAATAATACCAGCAGCAGAATCAAAGTTAAACAAGAAATTCTTAAATCCCATTCGTGTTGGATTTTTTTTCATTGGGCATATTTGAAGTAGATTATCATCCTTTGATGTCATTTGATTTATCCAGTTAGCATAGCTCATTTCTAGATATTGTTTTATTTCAAAACCAGAAAGCCTAAGTGTATATAAGCGATCTTCAAATCTGTAGAGATTAAATAAGTCACTGATTTTGATGTCGCCTGCATTTATGACTGCATTGAAGAATAAAGGTGCTGCAAATGATATGTCGGCTTTAGAAACATATAATTGGAGGCGCTGAATAAGGTCAATATATGATGACGGACCAAAATATGCATCAGAGATATCTAATTCGCTAGAAAGATTCCCAATTTTTTCAGTAGAAAATTGTTGTACGATATTGAAGTCCTTGTAGAAATGATTTTGAAATTCTCTAGCATGCTGATTATTCATCGTGCCAATAAAACACAAATTGCATACCTGATCATAGTTTTTGACCTTGCCAAAATTATCTAAATAAAATTTCACTTGTACTTCAGCAACGCACTGAGCATAACTACCAGGATTTACGCATAGCACACTCTTACCACAAGGACTTTCAATTTCCTCCATATTACTAGTGTGGTCATGTCCATAAAGGATCAAGTCAAATCCGTCAACTGACGAAACCATTTCTCTAGTTGCGTTTTCGTGGTATTCAGGTGTAATGATGCCTTCATCCATCCCAGAATGGAGCAAACCAATAACAAAGTCAGGATTATGCAACTCCTTCACATGCTTTATCCATTTTTGTGCACTATCTTTAATATCTTCAAAAACAATACCATTCCAAGTTTGTTTTGGAATCCAATGAGGAATAGCTGGTGTGATGAATCCAATAACCGCAATCTTAATTCCACTTCGTTTAAAAATTGTATAAGGTTCGAAATACGGCAGTCCACTATTTTCATGAATGGCATTAGCCCCCAATATAGGGAAATTGCAGTCACGAACAAATGTGTCAAACACTTGGTGGCCAGTTTCAATGTCGTGATTACCAATGACTCCTACATCATATCCAATAAAGTTGCACATGTCAGCCACCTTATGCCGTTTATTTTTTGCAACGAAGTTGAAATAGTACGATGTTGGCTCACCTTGTAGCATATCACCACCATCAATCAGAATGAAACTACCTGCATATCGTTTTACCTGTTGGGCCACGAATGCGTGCACTCTTTGCAAACTACCTTTGCTCCAGCGTTCATGTCGGAAGTCATATGGAAAGTAGTTGCCATGAATATCTGATGTGAAAATAATACGTAATTTTCTAATATTGTCCATTGTGATTTCAATTTGAACACAAAGATAGTTAATTTCTTTGTGAAAACAAAGGAAATATATTTGAATATTTCGGATATTCAAATAAGCGCTTTAATACTAAAAATATTTGGCACATAGTTTGTTATCTAAATAGTAGAAAACGTTATTTTTTATGGCAAAATTTATAGATTATTACAAGGTATTAGGTATTTCTAAAGATACCCCGCAAAAAGATATTAAGTCAGCATATCGTAAGCGTTCAAAACAATTCCATCCTGATTTGCATCCAGATGATCCTAAAGCAAAGTCAAAGTTTCAGATGCTTAATGAGGCCTATGACGTACTCAGTGATCCTGACAAGCGTGCACGTTATGACCAGTATGGCGAGAATTGGAATAAAGTCGGTCAAGGAGCTGGTGGTTTTGGTGGAGGACAATATAATGGTAATCCATTTGAAGGTTTTGATTTCAATATGGGTAATGGTGGATTTAGTGATTTCTTTTCCGAACTCTTTGGAAATATAGGTAATAAACGAGGTCGCCAAACAGGTGGCTTCAATCCGTTCGGTGGTTTCTCAAATCACACTCAGTCTCCAGCAGCAGATGCTCAGGCTTCTGTAGATATTGATATATACCAGGCCATATTAGGTGGAGAATTAATACTTCAAGTTGGAGGTAGTAAATTAAAACTAAAGGTCAAAGCTGGAACACAACCAGGAACAAAAGTACGTTTGAAGGGTAGGGGCAATATTGGGTTGGACGGTAAGGCTGGCGATTTAATTCTTACCTTTAATGTAGTCATTCCAACTAATTTCACAGAACAACAAAAAATCCTCCTTGACAAAATTCGTCAGGGAGGATAAAGTAGTAATTTCTTTATACTTTGCTTTTATAGGCTCTGTCTATTTCTCTTCGGTCTTCTTTTGCCTTGAGGGATTGTCTCTTGTCATATTGCTTTTTACCACGAGCAAGTGCTATGTTAAGTTTTGCTCTGCCATTTTCATCAATATACAATTCTGTGGGAACGATGGTAAATCCTGGATTTTTACATTCGTTTTCTAAAGAACGTAATTCTTTACGATTAAGTAATAATTTGCGCTCACGTTTTTCAATATGATTAGCAAAAGAACCTTGCAAATAATGTGCTACATACATGTTTTTAACCCAAAGTTCTTGATTGATAAAATAGCAGTAGCTATCTACTAATCCAGCTTTTCCTGCTCGAATTGATTTGATTTCTGTACCTGTGAGTACAATCCCTGCAGTGTATTCATCAATAAATTCATATTCAAACGATGCACGTTTGTTTTTTATATTGACATTCTTTGTTGTAGTTGTTTTTTCCTTACTCATACATTATGAAATGCTGTGTTCTTGTTTTATGAATCCATGCTTGTATGCATAGATAAGTTTTTTCAAATTGTCAATAGTGATTTGATGTAGTTTCCCCTCGTCAGTATCTTTTACACGGATACGTCTATTTGTACTTTCAACTATCTGCATCGTGCTCTTAATATCTTTGGCTCTACTGACAGCCTCTTTGGCAGAAACAAATGGTTCATGTTGCACTAATTCTAAACCATGAGAGTCATGTACCAATGTATATCCAGCGATACCTGTTTTAGGTTGATAAACTCTTGAGAATCCCCCATCAATCACTAAGTGTTTGCCGTTAGCTTTTACTGGTTTTTCACCTTTAGTGAGTCTGACAGGAACATGCCCATTTATGATATGACGATTTTTGCCATTTACACCAAAGTTATTCATGATGCGATTCATTGCCTTTTCGTCATCACTATATTGATAATAATATCCTTTGTTTTCTGTATGTGTAGATTTATCTTTTATAAAATATCTCTCAAAAGTTGTCATGCGGTCTTTGTCATAGAGAGGAGAATCTTTTCCGCACCAGAGATACCATAGAAAATCAATAGCAAACTGCTTTTCTTCTTTGCTCCCGTCTTGATGAAATGCGCTTCTTACTATTTCTCCGATTTTCTTCATTAAATCAATTCCTGCATACTTATTGTGTTGTATCACAACAGATTTTAGTGATCCATCTTCATTAAGCGGAACTGAAGCGTGGAACATAAGGTTGCCATTAGTAATGTTATACATGTTCCCATGCGACAGGAGGCATTGAATATGTCGTTTGAGTTCATCACTCATTCTAAAGGAGTGCTGTAATTGTCTTATCACATTACTTTCCTCTGGTGTTAGTTTATAAGGGTCAGAGTGATCAATGGTTGGAAAATTACAGTCTGTCAATTTATGGCTTTTGCCATCAATCATGATAGTTCCTTTATTAAAGTTGATGAGATGAAGCATTTTGCGGTCGCTCATTTCAAATTCAGGTCTTCTATCAATAATTTCAGCTTCTACCTTAAATTGTATGATAGCAATGGCTTTATGCATCTGAGCCATTAGTCTGTTCATCTTGGCGTCTTTTGGTCGTTTACTATCATCCTTCACTTCAACAACTTCAAAAGGCAAGCAAGGATCATCAGCATAGGTATCCATGGCAAATGTAGCCAGAGGTAGTAGATTTATGCCATATCCATCTTCTAGTGTGATAAGATTACCATATCTGAGAGCAATTCTCAGTACATTGCAAATACAAGCAAGATTGCCAGCAGATGCACCGAACCATTCAATATCGTGATTACCCCATACAATATCAAAGTTATGGAAATCACATAGTGTGTCCATGATAAGGTGAGCCCCATTTCCTCTGTCATAAATGTCGCCTAATATGTGCAATCTGTCAATTGCTAGTCGTTGTATGACTTTGCTTATATTGATGATGAATGTCTCTGCCTGTCCTGTTTCAATTATAGCATCAACAATTTTATAGTAGTATCGATGTTTTTTTCCGTCAGGAGTGCCGTGTAATAGTTCGAGTATGATGTACGAATAATGTTCAGGCAGTGACTTTCTAATTTTTGACTGAGTGAATTTTGATGCGATAATTCTCAAGACGGAAATGATTCTTATGAGTGCTGTTTCGCAAAATTCATTCATTTCCTTCTCTGTTTTGTTTGCTTTAATTAATTGTAGTTTCTGTTCAGGATAGTAAATAAGTGTACAGAAATCTCGCATTTCACTCTGTGTGAGTGTGTCACCTAATGCTTCTTTTGCTTTGCGTCGTATATAGCCAGAAGCATTCCTTAATACATGATTAAAAGCATCACTCTCACCATGTGGGTCTGAGATGTAATGCTCTGTAGGTTTTGGCAGATTAAGAATAGCTTCAAGATTGATAATTTCAGTACTAGCTGCAGTGATATTGGGATAACTCTGAGCTAGTAGTTGCAAGTATCGTAAGTCGTTCTTTATCTGCTCTTCAGTGATAATGTCTTTATTTAATACCATAGGACACGCCGTGGTTTCGTTGTCCGTTCCACATTGGGCCAGGTCCAGGTCTCTTCATGCCTTGATTGTGTTGCATAGGATTTACGGTTCCTGGTCTGAATGTTCCTGGTTGTGGAGTAAACCGTTGCAATGCCACCATGTTATATTGTTCCAAGGCTTGGCGTACTTTAAAT
>JAGHSE010000197.1 GCA_018066015.1 Candidatus Colivivens equi | reverse complement strand
GTGACACCAAAATGATTCGTTGATGTAGTACTTTCGCAGGCAGGAAGGAGAATAGTAGAAAAAAAAATTGTACTTTTGTAAGTAAAATTGAAGAACTAATTAATATAAACCAATATGACAGCCAAATCAAATGATACAGATTTAAAGGATTTACTTAAAGATGTAGGATGTGGTAAATTACAACTTCCGGAGTTTCAACGCAGTTGGGTGTGGGATGATACACGCATTTGTAAACTATTGGAAAGCCTCCTTTCTAGTTTTCCAATGGGAGCCGTTCTTAATCTTGAACATGGCGGAGAAGACATTCATTTTAAGTATCGTCTTTTTACGGGGGTTAATAAACAATACGAAACAGTTATACCTAATGGTCTAATTCTAGATGGACAACAACGATTAACTACGTTATATCAAGCGTTATGCAGTCAATCTCCTGTCCAAACATGCTTACCAACTAATCGTGACAGCAAAATAGAGCGTTATTACTATATCAACATGCGAGATATTGTTGCGGAAGACTCTGATGTTCTCGATTGCATTCTTTCGGTTCCAGCCGACAAGAAACTAAAAGAAAATATAGGGCGAGATATTAAATTGGATTTAAGTACGAGAGCATTAGAAATAGAAAATTGCTATTTTCCTGTTAATTTAATCTATGACCCCATGGAAACCAATCTATGGCAGATGGAATATATGAAATATTATTCTGATTCCACTATGCAACAGATGTATTTTACTTTTATGCTTCGGTTTTTGAATCCGTTGCAAAATTATAAACTGCCAGTCATTCAATTAAGTAAGGATACAAAAAAAGAGGCCGTTTGTCAAATATTTGAGAATGTAAATACCGGTGGTGTGCCGTTAACGGTATTTGAATTGGTTACTGCCATTTACGCTTCAGAAGGGTATGATCTTCGCAAGGATTGGGAAGACATTAAAGCCGATTTCAAAAACCTGAAGGTAAATCTATTAAAAAATCTAGAACCTCACTATTTCTTGATGGCGATGTCCCTGTTGGTGTCATATCAAAAGGGAGTAGCAGTTACGTGCAAAAAACGTGATATCTTAAAAATGGAGTATTTAGATTATAAACAGAATCGAGATATTTTAGTGCAAGGTTTCAAAGATGCTGCTAATTTTATCGTTCATTTAGGAATATATTCAACGCGCAATATTCCTTATGAAACTCAATTGATACCTCTTGCTTCTATTTTTGCATATGATAATAGTCATGATAAATTGCTTAATTTACCAAATTCTCAAGGTTTGTTGGCACAATGGTATTGGTGTGGAGTATTTGGAGAACTTTATGGTGGTGCTAACGAAACGCGTTTTGCAAATGATGTGGCAAATATATTTCGTTGGTTCGGTGGAGGTGCACAACCAGATACTGTAGTTCGAGCAAGTTTCAATGCTACACGTTTACTATCACTCTATACTCGTAATAGTGCTGCATACAAAGGTGTAATGGCACTTATCACAATGGATAAACCACTTGACTTTATGACAGGTCAAGATATGAATATTGCGTCCTATTTGGATGAATCAACAGACATTCACCACATCTACCCCGAATCACAATGTATTACCGCTAAATATCCTGCGAATAAGTGGAATACTGTCATCAATAAAACACCCATTTATGCAAGTTCTAATCGTTCAATTGGTGGCCGTTTGCCAAGCCAATATACACGTGTAATGGCAAACAAGGGTTTATCGGATGAGAAAATAGCAGAAATATTATGTTCACATAAAATTAATCCAGAACTTTTACGTTCAGATGATTTCTTTGCATATACTAAAAATCGTGCAACACAATTGCTTGATCGCATAGAAAAAGCAATGGGGAAAGCCGTTGATGGACGTGACAGCGAAGAAACAATTAAGGAATTTGGATCTAAAATATAGTATGACGTGAATACAAAATGAGGTTGACTAACAATTATGAAAGTACATTTTGCAGATGTTGTGGCAGAGGTGCGTGAGTTTCAGTACAAAGGAACTTATGATGGACAGTTAGAGGGCTCGTATGAATCTGGTTCTCAACATATTTTAGAATGTCTAAAGAATTATGCACAGAAGTTTGACGGATGGGTTGTACTACCATCATATAAAAACGAAGCCAATACGGAATTGAAAGACTTCCAATATCATCTATTTGCACGTACGGACTACGAACACAGCATATTCATTTATTGGTTTGGAGAAGAGATGACGGAAACAATGTCTATCGTAGAAGTGATAGAGGAAATAACTCGTGGAATCAATTTTATGGATAAGTGTAGATTTCTATCCTTGGATGACTTATATTAATGAAACGTAAAAGACCAATACAATTGAATTAAGATAGAAGGGGATGTGTATATGGTTAATTATTTTCAGAGGCAAAAGTAAATATGTATATTAGGTGTAAGGAAACCGAAAATCAATATATTATTGACACGGAGAAGAAAATAGTCTACCAAGTTAACGATGGTGACGCACAGATTGTGAAATTTAATGGTCACAACTTTGATAGCGATAACTTTATGAGATGGCATCCTTACCTTGAGGAGATTGAAACGACAGCAACCAAACCACGAGAGATTAATGAGAAATAATGTTCTATCTGATTACCACATATTAATTACCTTTATCAAAAGAAATACCTGAAGCCACAAAACAACTTCTCGCAAAGGGATAAAGAAATAAAAATCGACTATGTCACAACAAGAAGCAATAAAACTATTTGAAACGCAAAAAGTGCGCGTTATTTGGGATGACGAACAAGAGAAGTATTACTTCTCCATTGTTGATGTTATTCGAGTATTGAATGACAACGAGACTATCCGTCAAGCCACTATTTATTGGAGTGTACTTAAAGGTCGTCTTAAAAAAGAAGGTGCAGATGAAGTGTTTACAAATTGTAAACAGTTGAAGATGACTGCGGAAGATGGTAAACAACGACTTACAGATGTCGCTGATAAAGAACAATTGTTCCGCATAATCCAATCTATTCCGAGCAAGAAAGCAGAACCTATCAAGCAATGGCTTGCTAAGGTTGGTGCAGAACGTCTAAATCAAATGCAGGACCCTGAACGAGGCATTCAAATGTCGTTGCAGGATTATAAACGCTTAGGATATTCGGATAACTGGATTAACCAACGGCTCAAAAGTATTGAGATTCGCAAAGATTTAACCGACCAATGGGACGCACACGGTGTAGAGGAAGGTGTACAATATGCCACCTTAACGGATATTATTTATCAGGCATGGGCAGGGTTGACAGCAAAAGAATATAAGCACCTCAAGGGATTGCATCAGGAGAATTTGCGTGATAATATGACCAATGAAGAATTGGTAATGAATATGTTGGCGGAATTGACCACTACGAATATCGAAAAAGCAGAACAACCGCAATCTATGTCGGAGCATGCACATGCGGCAGCACGAGGTGGTGAGGTGGCTAAAGTGGCGCGCGAGGCCTTTGAGCAGCAAACGGGCAAAAAGGTTGTGTCTCCTCTTAATGCCAAGGACTACTTTGATTCCTTGCAGCCACATATAGACTTTGAGGACGAAGACCCCAAAAAGCAATAATCCGAAAAGGATAAAAATCTTAATAATCGGCAATAAAAACAGATACTTTTCAGATTTTACACAAATTTTTTCCGGTGCTACTGGGGTGCTACGGGGAAACACCCGACTGATGCGCTAAAGGGCAGAGAGTGTCGGTCGAGTGTCGGCCGACTCTCGACTAAAAGACCTGTCTGTATGGCGACCACTGGGCGACCACAGATAAGGATGACTTAATCAATAAATTGTGATTTTATTTGCATATATGGCATGTTTTTTGTACCTTTGTAGTCGCAAAGGGGAGACCTCATTCAAAATAAATATACTATGACAACAAAACATTTATCTCTTGCGCTGGGCATAGTTGCCGGATGCGCTATAACCCTGATTGGTTGCAAAACAACCAAAACGCAAACGAAAACGCCAACAACAACGCAAACGAAAACGCAAACGCAAACAATGGCACAAACAATAACCAAAGCCAATACGGAAGAAGATTTTGCATTTGCTATGCTCAAGCAAAGTCTGACCAAGCAGGAAAATGTCTTTCTCAGCCCCGCTTCGGCTGCCGTGGCACTTGGTATGCTCACACCCGGTGCTGACGGACAAACTCGTCAGGAACTGGAAAAAATAGTACCCAAGGTCGTTATCACCAATACTGACCAACTCAAATCGGCTTCCGCTATGTGGCTGAACGAGGGCTTTGAAGTGCTGCCCCAATATAAGCAAGCCAATGCCGATGCCGAAGTGTTTGCCGGCAAGATAACGGCTCCCAAAGTGTATATATGGGCAAGCGACCACACCAACGGCAAGATAACGAAAGTGCTGCAAGAACCTATGCCTCGGTATGAGATGATTCTAACCAATGCCCTGTGGTTCAAAGCCGAGTGGCAACATACGTTCTATCCGCAGAATACGAAAAGGGAAATTTTTTATGGTGAATCGAGGAATCGGGGAATCGGTGAATCGAGGAGGCGGGGGACAGAATGTATGATGATGCATCAGACGACGCATTTCCCGTACACCGAGAACGACCATTTCCAAGCCATTCGTATGGACTATAC
>JAGHSE010000123.1 GCA_018066015.1 Candidatus Colivivens equi | reverse complement strand
GATGTTTTCATTCCATCAACATCGGTTACTAACTGCTGGTAGCCTGTTGGAGTGAAATGCTCAGCTTCATTTCTGAACTGTTCCGCTTCGTCTCTGTATTGCTTTGTCTTTGCAACACCCTCATTAATATCATCAATAGTTACAGTATTTGTATACACATCAGAAGGGTTAACATCTTTACCAATGGTATCTGGAACAACATAAAGCCTAGCAGTGCAAGTACTCTCTCTACCGCCCCATGTGAATTTTAGATCTACAAGCAAATCGCCAGCCTGTTCTAATTCGTTGCCGACAATAGTATAAATATAGTTGTCATTATCAACCGTACATTCTGCAATGATAGAAACTCCATCACTACGCTTAAATACGATTGTTGGGAGGTTGCCAGCTTCAAAAACTTTTTTTCCTGCGTAATTTACGTCAAAAATAAAAGAGATACCGCTATCTCCCTGCTTTACTCTGATACCAGTATCTATTATACCAGTATCTATTAAATTAAGTTTTATTGTTTGTATTATGTCTGCCATTTAGATCCTCCTATGATATTTTGATGTAAGAGAAATTATAATATAAATAACCGTTCGAGATTGTTGATGTAGTCGGATTGTATACATGAACATACAATGTGGAACCGTTTAAATAGAAGCCTGTAATTTTGTAATTAGATGCGCTTGAACCAACGCCAAGCCCTCTAACTCCCATAAATGTATAACCACTTAATGAAACACTCAAACTTATAACTTTCTCCGAGCCTGCAGCAATAGAACCAATCGAAGTATTATTGTAACGGAGTTCAGTTTCAACGTTCTTAATTTTAATTTCATCTGTCTTATTTTTCAGTGTGCTATAATTAGTTTCCAATGTACTAACTTTGCTTGTAAGTGAATTAATAGCACTTTGAAGTGATGATATATCTACTTTAGGCTCTTTTTTTAATTTACCCGCAACAACTAAGGAGTCGCCTGCTTTTTGGATAACAACAACATCACCTACAGCAGGTTCACTCGCATATAAGACAGGGATTTCAAGGTTCGAAGCTTCTTCCTCGCCATAAAATTTAACCTTTGCTCTGCATATGTTATCTTTGTCCGTTGTTGTACTTTCGATTATTGCAAGCCTTCCACCTTCCTGTTCTTGCTCTTCCTGAACATCATTCAGTAAATCATTACTTGCTAAACTCATATTTCCACCACCTTATTACATCTATGCATCATTAGTCCGTTTGTGCTTAAATCCATTTCCCAAGCGAACTCAATGTATTTGCCATGAATACTGTATTGAGGAATATCTATTAGTAAACAATTTTTAAAGTTGTGTCCTGGCATATTCAAAGAAGTAAATGTTAAATACTCTGCTGCCATTGTTCTTTCAACTGCAATCTGGCGAACATAATCGTCAATATGTTCAGCATCTGCAACGCCATCATCAATAGATTCTGCATCAACAATGACCCTTCCTCGGCTTACCGTACTATATGGACTACTTGGGCTATCATTAACATAAGTACTTACAACATATGGCGCATCTGTGTTCTCTATCCATCTAACAAATTTATTAGGAACTTCAAACATTCCCGTGCTTCTTGTTATTCCGTCAGTGATAATACTTTGCTCATTTGCGGAATAAACAATGTCAATTGGCCTTATATCTGGATTTATATATTCTTTAACCATTGCACAACCGACTTCGTTAAACCACAAAGGGTTATAACCAATTCCTTCAGACATTTGATTAATAATATCAAGTCTGTTGGAACCTATCGGCCATTCGTTCGCATAATTTCTAGCTAATATATTCGGAGTAATATCTGTATAGTCATATAATTCACTAACCAACTCGCTTATATTTGTAGTGCATATAGTTCCTGTTTCTACAAAATACCTTGAATCCTCGTAATACATATCAGCAATCTTTCCCAAATCATAACCAGCAATAGAATATGTTTTATATCCATCCATATTATTTTCCGATGGGTTTATTAGAAATTTCCCCAAAGGCCATTTAACGGTATCATTTCCAATATTGAGACACAACCAAGGAACCAACCTATAATCAACAGAATACAAATTAATGCCTTTTACTCGATGCACCGTTCCTGTGAAAGTTCTCATTACTGGAAAAGACGAATCAAAAGTTATTTTTCCGTCAATAATGTCTAATTTTTCAATTGTCTTATTTTGACGGTCAACTAATGTATATTCATAAAACACATCTCTTGCTGAAGAGCGAAGCGCAGCTAATAACTGCGCCTCTGAATATCTTCCCTGTTCTATCATAAAACGTTCACCTCAGCTTCATCTATTCGTGTGATGGTGAATTTAAGAATCTTGCCACCATTTACATAATTTGATGTATCAGATATTGTCACATCACAAGCAAAGAACTCTTTTTCTGCCTTATAATATGCTTTTGTATCACGAATAATTCCAGCAATAATATTCATATCTTTATCAGATACAAATGCTGTAAATTTTCGTATTGTTGACGCCCATTCAGTACCCTCTTTAACTGGGAATGTTCTGCCTAAACATCTAAGCAATGAAGCAGTACTCTCTTCCGTCCTTGCTATCTCAAACAAATCCTTTGACTTATCTAATTTAACGCAGTCCGAAAAATCATCAGAATAAATTGCAACGCCTTCCATCACAACACGAACCGCAATCCAATCACCATCACCACGACCGCCGTTGTAATTAATAACAGTATATTCATATGGAGTATTTGGTTTTGCTGTATAGTCAATGAATGAATCAATAAACTCACCAAGAATAACTTCATGCCCGTTTTCGTCTCTTCTGACAACATAAAGCTTTCCTGGATTACTTGGAGCAAAAGCAGTTATTTCAACCCCATAATTTTCGTTAACCTTTGCCCTCACATCATACGGTGACGCAGGGGCAGTAGTTGACAATACATACGAATATGAGCTCCAGTCGGTATAATATCCATATGTATTTAGCGCTCTAATTTGAACGTTGTACGCCCCATTTTTTAACATCACCGGAATAACTGCACTTCTTACATCTGGTCCAATTTGAACATCACTATCATAAATCAAAGTATTTCCATCAAATAATCTGATTTCATACGCGTCTTGATATGTTGTTTCCCAAGTTACTGTCGGAATAGCTGTTTGCGATACTGAAGTAATATTTGGTGCTGCTGATTGAGCTATTACAGTAAAACTGTATGGATCCGAAGTGTATGTTTGATTAACTTCATTTGTTACAGTAATTGTATATGTTGCCTCTCCTGCAATTAATGTATTGGACGGGAGTTGATAATACGTATCTGAAGTATCTTGCGAGAATGATTGTGTATTGCCATTTTGTGTAATATCAATCTTTACGCTTTTTTGAGGAGAATCAAAACGCAAACTTTCATACTTCCACGAAAATACAATTGGATTAGAGGCCCTAACTGCGCTACCAATTGGATATTCGGGATTGGCGTATGGTTTAGGATATACTGCCATAAATTTTGACGTTGTAGAAACGGGATTTCCGTATTCCATATTTGAATTATATGAAACAACCACTTCCCCTTCATCGAAGTAATACTCTGGGGCGATTGTCCTTATATAATAATTTTTATAATCGAATGTTGGAGATATGCTGCCATTTAAAACACGACTTACACCATTTTGACTAACAACAATATCCAATGACAACGGGAGAATTTTATAGGCATTAGAACTCACATATGCAGTTATAGGAATTTGAGCAGTTATATTTTTTTCTGTTGCTTCTGTAGGCGAATTAATTACAGCTTTATTTGTTGGTTCAGAATACTCAACAATTAACTGTGCTTGCTTTGTAGTTGTGACACGGTCGTCATAGTGTTGCCCACTGTTTGAATATGTGCCACCGTTCCCTTGAATAAGTATTAAAAAATATCCGTTTTCAAAAAACTCATTCCATGATATTGACCGTGAATCAAAAACATTTTCTCCAACCGTTATATAGTTGCCATCCGCGAAACGATAATGTGAAGATACTTCTGATAAAGAATAAAAATTAGAATAAGTTGCAATGTTGCTTAAATCTTTAGTGGTCTTATATAAAATTATATCTTCAACTTCAGGAGTATCATATATCGGATTTCCTGTTCTGTAACAATTTGTGATATTAAATTTAAACTGCATATGCCCCACATATTTTTTAGTTAATTCAGGAGCATAAAAAAAGTAAAGTATTGCATCATACCACGTTTCTATTTCATTTTTCTGCGATGATGCAAAGTTTGATGTCGGGTTGCTTCGTGATAGGTATGTACTTCCAATAGATTGTAAAGTCATTGTTGCCATTTATCTTCGCCCCCTTCCTGCTGATAATCCAATGTTCTGAACGGCGTCAACAACATCTGATACAGAACGCATCTTTGATAAGTCGCAATTCATATTGATGTTGTATGTATCTCCTCCAACCATTGCTTCGGATTCTCTGTTATTATAAATTCTGGAACCTCTAGGAATATCAACAAGCTCTGGACCAGTCTCACCAACCCAAGTAAGACCGCCACGCCAACTTTGTGTTCCTGAAGCGTTATGTCCTACCATACCAACCGCACTATTACCGCTACCGATTGCACCGCCGATAGAGTTCATAGATGCTTGTAAATCTTGTGATTTTCCTCTCAATACTGCTATTGCTGCAATTAATGCTGTGATTGCTGCAACTAATGCAATAACTAACGCTGTGATACCAGCTATCTTAATCATTAATGGATCTGCGGTTAAACCAGTAAATCGAGAAATCAATTTACCGATTCCCTCTGCTGCTTTGATTGTAGAATTAACAGTTTTAGTTAAAAGAACTACTGTTGTAATTAAACCGACAATAATCGCAATGGTTGAAATTACTGGCGCTGGAATGTTTGCAATCGCTTCAAATAATGCTGTTAAAATAGGGATAACTGTCATTCCTAAATTATTTTTTACTGCATCAAACGTGTCGTTTAATTTTTGCATTGCGTCACTAAGTTCTAGTCCTTTATTAATTTCTTCTTCAGACATAATCAATCCTACGCGTTCGGCTTCATCACCATACTCTTTAAGCCCAACGGAACCAGCAGAAATTACTCCTGCTAAGTCCTGTGCGTTCTTTCCAAAAAGTGACATTGCGATGTTATCTCGTTCAGTCTGATTTTGAATTTTGCCAAGAGAATCAATAAGGTCGTAGAATATCTGTTCAGAAGATTTTAATTGACCGTTAGATTCTGTCACACTAACACCAAGCTGTTTATAAATAGCTCCTAGATCTGTTGACGAATCTCCAGCTTTTTCAATGTCCTTTGTAACCCTTGCCATTGCAGCGGACATCGTTTCAAGAGAAACATCAACAAACTCGGATGCATAATCGAGTTTCTGAAGATTATCTGTCGAAACTCCAGTTTGAGCACTTAACGTGGCTAAATCATCTGCATATTGAGCAGCGCCTTTAGCGCAATCAAATAACGCTGCACCGATACCAATAACAACGGCACTTAATGCGGCTGCATTTTCTTTAAATTTGCTCTGGGCTAATTCTGTATCAATAAACTCGTTTTCTAACTGCTGGAGTGTAGTTCTTTCCTTTAACAATGCTCTGTCTGCTGCTTCAATCTTAGAAGTGTCAGCGTGAGCGTCCATTAATGCGTTATATTTCTTTTTTGCTTCTTCAACTTTCTGCTGTTGTACATTAATCTTCTGCCCTAAGTATTCTTCCTTAAGTCCAAGTTTATCCGCCTTGGTTCCAGTTTTTTCCATCTGGGTAGAAGCTAACTTAAATTCGGCATCAAGATTTTTCATAGCAGAATTACATTGTTTTATTCCACCTTCAAACTCAGAATAATCAAGTCCGAGTGTTATGGTTTTCTTATAACTCG
>JAGHSE010000019.1 GCA_018066015.1 Candidatus Colivivens equi | reverse complement strand
AAGTATTAGAACCAGAAGAAGTATTAGAACCAGAAGAAGTATTAGAACCAGAAGAAGTATTAGAACGAGAAGAGGTATTAGAACCAGAAGAGGTATTAGAATCAGAAGAGGTATTGGAACCAGAAGAGGTATTAAAACCAGAAGAAGTATTAGAACCAGAACTAACCAATAGTAGTATAGAAAATGAAGAAATGGTGGTTACTAATTCTGAGAAAACAGCTGTAGAGTCGTTGGCACATTCTGTTAAGAAAAAACGAGGATTATCTCGTTCATTAGCAGGTATGATTGAGGATGAGCAAAATATTCGCCTTAATCGAGGGAAAAATGTTGCAAGATATTTTGGTGAAGAAACAGTATTACCAAAACAAGTCAGACAAGTTATTAGCTCAGCTCGAGTTTCTAATAAACCATCTACCCCAACAAGTACTGAAGAAATTGAAAATATGGAATTAATGGCTGCATTAAGTCGGATGAATTATTTAGACAAACAAGCTTTCCCAGTTAATGAAATTAAACAGTCTGAAGAACAAGAGCAATCAGAAGTACAAATCGATACAAAGGATATAGAACAGCCGGATACGATTCTTATTGAATCAATTGAAGAAGACTCTTCTTTCAGTGGTATGAAAGAAGTAAGTCAAGCAGAAATAGAACCGGATGTATTAGTAGAAAGCACTATTGAAGCGACTAATGAAACAGATAAGTTGATGGAAATGACTGAAGAAATTTATGATGAAAATTATATGTTTCCATCAGTAGATCTTTTACTTCGTCCTGTAAAACTAGAACCAAATGCAATTGATGATTGGGTTTTAGAACAAGCGGAAATATTGAATGAGACTTTAGATGCCTTTAATATCAATGCTCAAGTAATTGGTTGGACAATTGGACCAGCAGTTACCCAATTTGAACTTCAGTTAGGTCGCGGCGTAAAAGTTAATAAAATTACAAATCTATCCGATGATTTAAAATTGTCATTGGCTGCTAAGGATATCCGTATCGAAGCTCCGATTCCTGGGAAAAGTTCAGTAGGTATTGAAATTCCTAATAAAAAGTCAAGACCCGTTATGTTATCAGAAGTCATGGAAAGCAAAGAATTTAAAGAGAGCCATTCTCCTTTAACGGTTGCCATTGGAGTCAACATAGCAGGAGAAGCGGTTGTTTCCACTATTGATAAAATGCCTCATGGGTTAATTGCAGGAGCAACAGGTTCAGGAAAAAGCGTCTTTATTAATTCGCTTTTAGTGAGTTTATTGTATAAGGCTACACCAAGTGAAGTGAGATTGATTTTAATTGATCCAAAAGCGGTTGAGTTAGCTCCTTATAATGAAATTCCTCACTTACTGTCCCCAGTCATTTCTGAACCTAAAGCAGCGAGTGAAGCTTTAAAATGGGCAGTAAATGAAATGGAAGAACGCTATCAAAAACTAGCTGCTGCAGGAGTTCGAAATATTCAACGATTTAATGAAAAAGCAGAAGAGCATAAAGAGTTTGGTTTGAAAATGCCCTATATTGTTATCGTCATCGATGAATTAGCAGATTTGATGATGGTTGCCAGTAGCGATGTGCAAGACTCTATTGCACGAATTACACAGAAAGCTAGAGCGGCAGGTATTCATTTAATTGTTGCTACACAACGTCCAAGTGTAGATGTTATTACAGGAACAATAAAAAATAACATTCCAACTAGAGTAGCCTTTATGGTATCTAGTCAAGTAGACTCACGCACCATTTTAGATACAGGTGGGGCGGAGAAACTTCTTGGTCGAGGAGATATGTTATTTCAAGAAAATGGGTCAGGACGCCCAATTCGTGTACAAGGGACATATGTTGAAAAAGAAATAGAACGAATCGTCAGACATGTAAAAGACCAACGACCTGCAAGATATCTTTTTGAGCCAGAATCGTTGATGGCTAAATTAGAATCAGTTGAAGGAAAAGATGAGCTATTTGAAGATGTTCTACCATTTATTGTTTCAGAGGGACAGATATCAGCATCAGCATTACAACGGAAATTTAAAATTGGATTTAATCGAGCTGCTAATTTGATTGAATCTTTAGAGAACGAAAATTTTATATCCGGAAATAAAGGATCAAAACCACGAGAAGTATTTTTAACTAAAGCGGATTATGAAGAAAAGTTCTTATAAATAGGTTTAAAAAGAGAGAGATAACCTTTGCTCTCTCTTTTTTTGTTGTCTTAATGTAGTTAGAGTAAATTTTTTTACAAAAATTATATTAAAAACAGATGACAATTATTTAATTGAATCCGTTCACATTATTTCATTCTGTTAAGAGTAAGGA
>JAGHSE010000287.1 GCA_018066015.1 Candidatus Colivivens equi | reverse complement strand
TGAAAATTTTTTGTCGGGACAAAGAAAGGGAATTAAGTTAACTTATTGATATTCATTTGCATTAACCTTGCATTTCACTTGCGTGGGTTTTCATATTCGTAGTCCTGTAGGAGTCACCAGAGCAAAGGCTCAAATGAACGCTCGACACGAAGTGTCGGGCGTTATTTTTTGCAGGCGGACGTCACGAGCTTGCTCGTGTAAGACCGAATGAAAAAATAACGTCATTGTGCGCGTCAGCGCACGAGCGTTCATAAACTCCCTTTGCCGTGACGACGCCCAGGAAAAGGCGTGCACAGCACGGCTAATCCTGTAGTCACGAAAAACCGCATTCCATATATCTAGAATGGCGATTTTCTTTTTCTTGTTCCCAATTTGTTCCCAATTCTTTGGGATTAGATGTTCCCATCTATATTGTCAAGGGTGGATTTGGGAACATATTTACGGTTACCCACTGACGAACCATTTACATATTGAGAATATCACATGGTTGCTAGATTTATGATTTGCACATAAAATGAGGCAATACTCTTATTGCTGTTTATACAAGAATGTATCGCTATAATCTTTATACCAGGAATCCCGATTATCTCTGTCAAACTTATCGTTAATAAGCATCTTATCCGAGTAATAATCATATTGTAAATTACAATTCATCTTACTCAGGACTATCTCTATCAAATCTTTCCTTATATAGAAGAAATAGGAGTTCTCTTCATAAAAAGTCATTGTTGCCATATTGCCCTTAGAGTCATAATAAACAAGGTTTGCGTAATCAAATGACAAACCTAGCATATCAGAAACCCTTTTATCAAGGAACAAAAAAGATGGGATTGATTTCCTTTCGCTAGACCAGGATGAGAATTGGGAACTGCAATACAGATTCATCTCCTCTACCGTCTCATAGTCATCAAATTCTTTTCGAATAATATTCCGCCATCCAATTTCGGAAACAAATGTGTGATTGTAAGTGGGAGGTTCCCAACTGATATCATCTCGTACTATTGTATCCGTTAATCGGCTCTTAATGTGAGCATATAGTTCAGTATGGCTTCTTTCGCTTTTTTGTTTAACCCAACCATCCAGCAAAACCATATCCTTGTTTGCAAATGGCTCACTAATCTGCAGTTTACTATACAAGATACCCCTTGGGTCTTTATCCAGCCAGGTTTGAAGTGGTTCTCCTTCCTTTTTTAAATACGAATTACAATCGAACCTAACCATTTTCTTAAATCTCGGGAATGTAGGATCTATGTAAACGTCACTCGTTCGCATTGAATTCTGATGTTCAGGGAGACAATACCCATTGAGAATCATCCATCCAAGCAGTTCTTTATATGCGCTTAACCCAAATTTTTGGTCATAACTGATTCTAATACTATATCTGTACTTGGACTTCTCATAGATTTCCTTATTAATTTCGTCGTAGTCACTTTCACAATATCCATCTTCATGAAGCTTCCAATATAGCATTGCTTTGATTTCCGAATCCGAATAAGGGCTTATTGAATGATACCCGTAATCAGACAAAGAGTGTATTTTATACTTTTCAAAATCATAATCGAAGACCCTTGCACCTTGTGGCCAAACACATTGGATTTGCCCCCATGTCTTTGCTTTCGAGGAATCAAACATTGTGTTATTGAAGTCCATACCAAACTGATGGTGGCAATAATCGGAGAGTAACTCAAGACAGTCCATCATTATGATATTTGAACCATTTCTTGAAGAAAAATCTTTGTAAAGAAGTTGCTGAGTAGATTGAATCGATAATTTATCCCCCCCTTCGTAATGATATTCCAGTCAGGATTATATATATTGATTCTGTGACAAGAGAGTCTGCAATGGGAAGGATATTATTTGTTATGCTCTGAATTATTCTAATATCGCCATTGTATGAATCAACGATCATTTCCATAAACTTATACCTATATTCCGTATCAAGGATTCCGCATAAACATATGGCGAGGAATACTGCCGATTCCTTATTTGCCGATTCATGTCTTAGAGTATTCTTTATTGAGAGATATGTTTTCTCTAGTTCGGGATATGTTACAAAATGAGAATAAAAATAAAGATTCAGGTCCTTTTGGCGAATTTGAGTCAGCAACGGGATAAAGACCTCAAAATACTGAATAGCATCACCCTCTTTTATTCTCTTGCATTCCGCTTCAAGTACATTCTTTTCGAGCCCCTCGTCTTTGGATAGACCGGCCAACTTACTCATTAAAGCTTGTTTACATTTTTCATCAGCGCAGAAGTAATCGAGTATTTCAACTGAACGAACTAGAACTTCAGGTGTATCGATGATGCCAAAAATAGGCTTTCCGTATATTTTTGAAATAAGGAAATAAAGAGACTTTCTTATGTCTTCTGACAATGTGTGAAGTTCATCCGAATTGCCGAATAATTTATTATAATTCGACTTGTCGTCAAAGAATTTCTGTATATCTGTTTCTGTGCTGCATTTAGAAACAATGTACCGAGCAATATGATATCCAGCAAGCATATCATACGTAAACTGGATCTTTTCCTTGCCGCCAACCATATCTGTTTGAAAGCAAATACCTTCTCCTACTAAATTCAAAGAATACTTGTTTGCAATCTTGTCAAAATCATCCCAATAATCCAGTTGCCGCGTGTTATGTTCCCATAAAAAACAGCCAATCTCCAATAGTACATTGGATAATTCATGTTTAGCTTTCCTGACATTTCCAGAGCATCCAATAAACATAGAAATATTATCAACAAGGCTATTGGAATAATCTCCGATACTTTCTATCAAGGAATTGGAATCAATACATAAATCTTTCTTGCCTTTGTTACATTCACAAAACACCTTCAAAAGAAGTGGATTTCTGAAAACCAATTTATTGACAATGCATTTTGCTGTTACCTGATACTTTGTGAAGTACTTCTGAATGGCAAGGTCAAGATTGACATCTTCGAATCCATTTAAGTTAAATGAATTCTTCACCTCCGTGAACGAATTAACGCCATAATATGTCTGCACATAGTCCTCCTTTTCTCGGCAGGTAAGAATAAGGACAACATTTGGATACTTCCTTAAACAGGTTTCTATTGTCGGCAACTCATCTTTCCAAATTTTAGAATTTGGAAAGCACTCGTTTATTCCATCAATTATGATTGCAATTCGATGTCCGACAATGAACCCCAGGCCGTCAATAGCGGCGATACAATCATCAAAGGTCATATTTGAAGGGCAATTGAGAATCTCCTTTAGAAAACTCTGAGGTGAGCTTGCCGAAGAAAATCGACTACCCGGAATTAACAAAACTGGGATTTCTTTTTGTATCTGTTTGTTGGCTATTGAGCATGCAAAATGTGTCTTCCCGTGTCCTGCTTCCGCAAAGACATTGATAATAGGCTCAGATTGTAACGCCATCAAATTTAATAGTCCATCGACTGTCCTTGAGGAGTGTGAACGCAACAGATCCTGTAATTCATTAATATCTTCAACAAGCTGATCTGACGCATATGAATCATATTGACCTACGGTATCGTCCCAAATCTTCTGCAATAGATTGTTTAACGAATCGACAATCTGCAATCTTTCATGTTGGCGACCTCTTACATATTCCAAATAACCAGCACATGCTGTAGATAGAGATCCTGATTCAAGAAATAAGTCTGCTTTATCAATTAAGTCCGAGAGAAAATGAAGCATTTTTTGAATGAGGGCAACATACCCAGAGGGCAATTTTAGAGAATTAAGCTCCTCTTCATTCCAATGTGATGATATCTCATCATACTTTTTCTTTATTTTTTGTACTTGTGCAACAATTAATCTCTTTGCTTGGTCCATATCGACCAATGAAGCTAAGGAATTCTCAAGATATGACGATGTGTGAAGATCGGAATCATATTTTTTACTTAGAGCATTTATGGACGCCTGGGTAATCTCACATAACTTTTCCGGTCCTATGTAAGTCGAACTGAAGAAATGCTGGAATACACTGTTGTACCTATTGATATCACATTGAAGAAATCCTTGAATAATCTGTCGATTCCAATGAATTAGTTGAACATCATCTTTTTCCTTGTGAATATCAGATACTAAAGTGTCCCAAGCTTTTTGGACAAACATCCCGGGTGTACATATAATCCATACGGCTATGTCCCTTTTGTATTCAAGCGCTTTTTTGAACCCATCAATGAGCTGGGTTCTGTGTTCTGAGTCAAGAGGCGAATTCTCTATCCCTTTACTACCAACCCAGTATTTTGCCTGCCAGCCCATGATGGAGCCGGCAGGATATTCGTTACCGCAATATGTGAATGGACGTTTAAGCTCAACATAAAATTCGGCGCCAGGAGTGTTGTAGTAATACTCCATTACACCATATTCACTGGTCATCGCATAAGCGACTGAATAACAGAAGCTTTCAAATGCAAGTTGAACCGATTCTCTACGATTATCTAATTTGCCCCAATCAATCTCAATCATTTTGATAACAAGTTGTAATTATTGGATAATATGGACAGTAGCCTCTACAGAGTAATTTCGCGCGACAATCGGATGTACATGAGTTGAAACAATGTTTTCGGTATGAATCAAACTTATTAATCCAGATGTCGTAGAAGCTAAATTCTCGCAGACTGAATTTATCCTTGTTTCCGGAAAACGAACATGGTGACACCATTAAATTCTCATCAAAATAAACGGAAAAGAAAGCGCCCTCGCAAGTATCAACAAGTTTAGAATCTATATCCGTGTACCTCATGATTAATGGTACAAAACATGCGTCAAAGCCTATTTTGCACATACATTGGGGAAATTGTATCTTTTCCAAGAATAACTGAAGTTGTTCGTTTTCCTTCATAACATAATCTGCCTTCCCCCTTCCTGCAGGTTTGTATGTTAAGAATACAATAGAATTGACGGCTGAAATAAGATTGTTGAATTCTCCATTTACTATTTGATAAGCTTGAGAAAGGTTCCTACTGCTGAGTACATAATGGATGTTCGTTTTAATATTATGGTCATAAAGCAAGGAAATAACAGACGAATCAATACTTTGAATATCTGTCACTGATATAGCTAATGCGCCAATACGAGAAGATAATTTATCCACAGTACTCTCGTTAAGCAATAGCCCATTGGTAGTCATATTAGGCACGATGCCCCTATCAATGGTGGAATCTAATATTTCATATAGTTGAGGGTGTTCTAAAGGCTCCCCGCCACCTATTGCAACCTGAAATACTGAACCATATTGAGGGTGGCAGAGGGAATCCAGGACAAAACAATAGTCTTCAACAGACATGAAGGAGTAGTTAATCCGGCTATTTTTATAGCAGAATGAGCATCCTTTTGAGCAATGGTTACTGATAGATATATCTGCCAATTCTGGTACAGGGGCGAATGAAGGGTCATCATCGAAAGTCTTACCCCAGCGGAAGGTAATTCCGGTTTTTGGGTCAGCTAAAAAATGATAATCGTCAATGTCTCTACGCAACATATTAGTACTGTTCCACTTGTGTCGCACCCAAGCCAGGCATCAATTGCCCGAGAATACCTTGATATATATATTCTCCACGCAAATAATTAAACAATTCCTCATCGGACATCGTAGAAACGTCCGTATTCATCTCGCATTCTTCCAGTTGTTTTTTATTCATCGCGGAACCATCGTCGTCATGAAATTCCATCTCATATGAATAAACTTCATGATTTCCAAGGTACACAACAGTCCCATTTTCAAGCATAAACTCACGAACTTTTTTTGCCAGAATTACTCTCTCTGAGTGCTCATCGTTTGATGAACTCAGTCTGATAAAGCAGTCTAAAACCTCCAAGTCCATAGTAATGATGAAACTCACAGAACTGCTGTTGGTTACAAAATCTGAACGAATTTTCATTTTTGTAAGTTATTAACAAATATCTTCCCAATATTTTCTTTTAAATACTTTCTTACTTACCTCTCAAATTACGGAGAGTCGATAGTCCATATC
>JAGHSE010000313.1 GCA_018066015.1 Candidatus Colivivens equi | reverse complement strand
CGATGCGGGCATCGTGACTGAATGAAGGACAGCAAGATGCAAAGAAAAAGCCAAAAGCATCAAAATAGCAATAACACCCATAGTTCGTTAATTATTTATTTTTGCGGGGAATTAATAGAACACCCCTAAACACTATTATCTGGATTTAATTTTTTTGATTCATCAAAAATTTTTCATACCTTTGCACAAACTATCAAAAATAGATTGATATGTCTGAAATTAGTAACTTTTATTGAGGGGGGTGACTTAGATGCGCTTTGCCGTAGTGTTTGAATGGATAGATTTACGAAGACTAATTATTGGACAATTGAGATAAGCTAACAAACTAGCGAAGTAAAGTTGAAAAGTGAAAAAATTATGATATATGGTTGCAAGAAGTAGCAATAACACATACAAACGAGGAACAACGAGTCAGAGAAAGAACGGTAAGAAGAGAAGCTCAACTTATAATGAACCTTATATACCGAAGTTACAGGTGTTGAAATTTATCGTGGGCATTATGATGCTGTTCTTTGCTCTGTTTTTGATTCTTTCTTTTTCGTCATTTATTAGTTCAGGAAGTAGTGATTATAGTTTGTTGGATCAATACAGAGGTAATCATCTGCCAGACTATGTGCCGGAAATGAACAATGCTTGTGGATATTGGGGAGGACAAGTCTCCTTCTTCTTAATCAATACTTGTTTTGGTCTTGCTGCTTATATCATTCCTGTATTTTTAGCTTTGTTTGGATTGAAGCTGATTGGTTCTTTCCGAATTAAAGTTGTAAGATTATTTATATTACTTGGTTTGACAATGATTTGGCTGAGTGTATTCTTTAGCACTCCAATGGTTTACAATTTACCTATTTTTGCCAAACATATTGTACCTGGTGGTAGTAACGGTATGGATATTGCTAAGACTTTGTGTTCATTCCTTGGAGAACCAGGGTTGTATGGAGTGTTGATGTTGGTTGCTATTTTCGTATTACTTTATTTTAGTGTCAAAACTATTTTCGTCATCAGAAATCTGTTGCGCCTTAATAACATCAAGAAAATCAGAAATTCATTTGCCCCAAATAGTGATAATGGCAATACTAGACACGAGGTGATTGATGATGATGACGTGATAGGTGATGGTACTGTAGATCGTGATACAGGAGAAATACTCTCATACGATAATAATTCAAATAAAGATACTGCAGAAGAGAAACCTCAAAGTCTTTTTGAAACCATACAGAATAATGGCGGTCTTCCTGTAGAACCATCATCAGAGGATAATGAAAGTACCACTCAAGAAAAGAAAGTAGAAGAAAAGCCACAGAGTGACGAGGTATCAATAGAGTTTGACAATGTAGTAAGAATGTCGGGCACAGATGTGAAGACGCCAAGTACAAATGTCAACGAAGATGTAGAATTCAGTATTAGTGATAGTGATGAAGACAATACCATCACTACAAGCATCACTAATGAGGATATGGGTATCAATACAGCCTTGACAGAAGATAAAGATAGCAAGGAACATTTTGACATGAGCACTCCATACGACCCTCATAAGGATTTGGAATTCTATCAAAGACCTCCATTCTCATTACTTGAACAGCCAGATGATGACGGTCCGCAGATTGATATGGAGGAACAAACTGCTAACAAGGAACAAATCATAAAGGTCCTTCATAGTTTTGGTGTTGAAATAAGCAGTATAAAAGCTACTATTGGTCCTACTATCACTCTCTATGAAATCACTCCTGCCGAAGGTATGCGTATCAGCAAGATTAGAAATCTGGAAGATGATATTGCATTGAGTCTGGCTGCTGAAGGTATTCGTATTATTGCCCCTATTCCTGGCAAGGGAACTATTGGTATTGAAGTACCAAACAAGAAGAAGAGTATAGTATCAATGGATAGTGTGCTTGAATCAAAGAAATTCCAGGAGACAAAGATGGAATTACCTTGTGCTCTTGGTAAGACTATCACCAACGAGGTCTTCATGATTGACCTTGCAAAAGCTCCGCACTTGCTCGTTGCTGGTGCTACTGGTATGGGTAAGTCGGTAGGACTGAATGCTATCATCACTTCTTTGCTGTATAAGAAACATCCTTCAGAACTGAAGATCGTGATGGTAGATCCTAAGAAAGTGGAATTTAGTATTTATAGTCCGATAGAAAATCACTTCCTTGCTAAATTGGAGGATGAAGATGAACCAATCATTACTGACGTGCAACATGTTGTAAAGACGTTGAATAGTCTGTGTAAATTGATGGATCGTCGTTATGATATGCTCAAACGTGCACAGGTAAGAACTATTAAGGAATATAACGAGAAATTCAAGGCTCGCCAGCTTGACCCTCGGGTGGGACATGAATTCATGCCTTATTATGTAGTCGTCATTGACGAGTTTGGTGACCTAATCATGACTGCTGGTAAGGAAATAGAATTACCAATTTGCCGTATCGCTCAATTAGCCCGCGCAGTTGGTATTCACATGATTATTGCTACCCAACGTCCATCTGTTCAGATTATTACTGGTGCTATCAAAGCCAACTTCCCTGCCCGTATTGCTTTTCGTGTGGCTGCAATGCAGGACTCAAGAACTATCATAGACCGCCCAGGAGCAAATCAACTTATAGGACGTGGTGATATGTTGTACTTGCAAGGTGGTGACCCTGTGCGTGTACAATGTGCGTTTGTGGATACTCCAGAGGTATCAAGAATTTGTAAGTATATCAGTAAGCAACAAAGTTATCCTCATGCTACATATTTACCTGAACCTGATGTTGAGGGTGATGAAAGCGGTAGTAACAATAACGAAGACTTGGGACATTTAGACCCTATGTTTGCAGAATGTGCGAAACTGATTGTAAGTAAGCAACAAGGTAGCACTTCGCTATTGCAGAGACAATTCTCAATTGGATATAACCGTGCTGGAAGATTAATGGATCAGATGGAGAAAGCAGGAGTGGTTGGTCCGCAGGTGGGTAGCAAACCTCGTGATGTGCTGATTCAGGACTTCAATAGTCTGGATAGGTTGATATCAAGTTTGATGTGATGAGTTACATACAATTAACGCTTATGAAAAAATTATTAGTTTTATCGTTTTTTTATGTTTTTTGTGTAGTAAATCTGTTTGCTCAGAGTCCTATGAGTATATTGGATAAAGCTGCATCGAAACTGAAACATGATGGTGGTCTGAGTATTGAATACACAATGAATAGTGAGGGCGGGGCAGAGAGTGGTTTTCTTGAGATGATGGGCAAGAAATTCCATTCAAAGATGAAGGATGTTGAAACTTGGTATGACGGCAAAAATCTGTGGTCGTATGTAGTGGCAAACAACGAGGTGAACCTTATAAAACCTAAAGCTGCACAACTGGCAAAGGTGAACCCTTATTATTTCTTGGGAATTTATAAGAAAGGTTATACTCTGAAAAATGGTAGTAGTAATAGTAGTTATTATGAAGTGCTTATGACAGCAGATGACTCAAAGTCATCAATATACAAGGCTACTATTAGAATTGATAAGAAGACTTATGCTCTTAAATATATCAAGGTGACTAATGCAAAGAATGTGTGGATAGAGGTAAAGATGAAGAATTATAAGAAGGGACTGAAATTTGGTGCTGGTACCTTTGCGTTTAGTAAGAGTAAATATCCTAAAGTGGAGGTGATTGATTTGAGATGAGTGTCTAGAGGTTCTAGCGGTTATAGCGGTTCTAGAGATGCTAGATTTTTTAGAGATGCTAGTGATTATAAATTTGTTTTATTATGGAAAAGATACAGTGCTTGATTATTGGTTCGGGACCAGCTGGATATACTGCTGCTATTTATGCTAGTAGGGCTAATCTGAATCCTGTGGTTTATGAAGGAATGCAACGTGGTGGACAGTTGACTATCACTGATATGGTGGAAAACTATCCTGGATTTCCTGAAGCTTTATCGGGTCTTGACTTGATGGAAAAGATGAGAGCACAAGTCGTGAAGTTTGGTGTGGAGATTCGTTCTCATCTGTGTGTGGAATGTAGGCTTGATTCTGCTCCTTATTGGTTTAAGTTTGAGGATAGTTCGGAAGTAGAGGCTGATTCTGTGATTATTGCTACTGGAGCAAGTGCTAAGTTCTTAGGTTTGCCTGACGAGAAAAAATATATGGGACAAGGTGTAAGTGCATGTGCTACATGTGACGGATTCTTTTATAGAAAAAGGATTGTTGCAGTGGTTGGTGGTGGTGATACTGCTTGTGGTGAAGCTTTGTATTTGGCAGGATTAGCCAAGAAGGTATATATTATAGTTCGCAAACCATATCTTAGGGCAAGTAAGATACTACAACAGAGGGTGGAGGAAAATGAAAAGATAGAGATATTATATGAAACTAACACCGAAGGTTTGTATGGCGAAGATGGGGTGGAAGGTGCTCATGTGGTGTATAGAAGAGGGGAAACAGACGAGAGACATTATGACTTACAAATTGATGGTTTCTTTCTCGCAATTGGACATAAACCTAATTCTGATGTCTTCAAACCTTGGGTAGAGACTGACGAAACTGGATATATAAAGATAAATAATCATCTGCAAGTGTTAAGCAATAAGACAGGAGAGCCAATACCAGGTGTGTATGCAGCTGGAGACATTGCTGATCCTGATTATAGACAAGCAATTGTAGCTGCAGGCTCTGGTTGCAAGGCTGCAATCGAAGCAGAGAGATATTTGAATAATTAACAACGAAAGGGGTTAGAAAAGCTAGAGATGCTAGAAAAGCTAGAGATGCTAGCCACCATAGCCCATAAACCATAAACCAAAAAACATATCGCATGACATTTAAAGAAAAAGTTTTCTTATACAAACTATTGAATAGGAATCGTACTCTGGCGGAGAAACGGCATCCTATGTTTGACAAGAATAAGGCAATGAAGATTTTTACTTTTATCTTCATCGGCTTTTGGGCTTGTTATTTGATGTTCTTTGGATTCTTGTTTCCGAATGTCTTAAAAGATGAAAGTGAGGAAGCCTATGATATTATAAATGGAGGGTTTCTGGTATTTTTTATTATAGATTTCCTTACGAGATTTGGTCTGCAAGAGACACCTGCTCAGATTATTAAACCTTATAAGTTGTTGCCTATTCCTGAGAATTATCTACATAGTGTATTCTTGATTCGCATTGGATTAGGTGGATATAATCTCTTTTGGTTCTTCTTCTTTGTTCCATTTGGACTACTTTCAATTGCCTTGGCCCCATTTTATAACTTCTTAAATCTGGTGGGGTATCTCCTAGGGGTTTGGTTGATGTTTGTGGTTAGCGGGTATTGGTATCTCTTCTGGAGAACACTGATAAATCACCACACCTTATATATATTATGTCCGTTAGGTGTGTATGCAGCATTATTGTTCTTTGGTATGATTGACGGACAATGGTGTTATGATGCTTTGCAGTGGTTATTGAGAGGATGTATTACTTGGAATCCAATCAACTTTGGTATTATAGTTATTGCAGTATTGATAATGTTCTACATAAACCGCATTTTCCAAAAGAAATTCGTTTATATGGAAATTGCAAAGGTTGAGAAAATAAAGAAGGTGAAATCAAGAGAGATGGCATATCTCAACAAGTTTGGTGATGTAGGAGAATATCTAAAATTAGAAATTAAATCGATTTTAAGAAATAAGGTTGTTAAAAAACAATTCACATCTGGTTTGATATGCACATTGATGTTGTGCTCGCTATTTGCCTTTACTGATGCTTATGACGGACAAGAATTTATGCGCTCTTTCATTTGCGTATATTGTTTTGCTTGTTTGGGAGTAATTACTCTTACATCTGTAATGGGGCCTGAGGGTAATTACATTGATGGTTTGATGAGCCGTAAAGAATCCGTTTTGTCTTTGCTGAAAGCAAAATACTACTTTATTTGTATTATGATGATTATTCCAATTTGTTTCTGTGTGATGCCGATACTTCAGAATAAGATGACAGTAATGGAGGCTTTAGGATGTATGCTATTTTCAGCGGGTTGTATTTTCCCATTCGTATTTCAGTTGGCTGTATATAATTCCACAACAATCAACCTAAATGAGAAAATGACAAAAGGTACATCAAACTCAAAAGCTCAGATTTTAGTTTCTTTGGCAGCTTTATTTGTGCCTATGGCTATTATGTATGTACTTACAATCGCATTCAATACATTCTATGCAGGCATGATAATGTCTATACTCGGTACAATTGGTGTGGTTTTGCATCCAATGTGGCTTAAAAATATTTATTCACGATTTATGAAACGCAGATATGAAAACATGGCAGGTTTCCGTGCAACTCGATAATGTCAAGAAGACATTTGGTGATAAAGTTGCGTTGTCAATTGATAACTTTAAAATAGAAGGTGGAGAAATACTCGGTCTGGTAGGTAATAATGGTGCTGGAAAGACTACTATGTTCAGAATATTACTTGACTTGCTAAAAGCAGATTTAGGCGAAGCTCGTATAGATAATATTCTGACATCAGAAAGTGAAGACTGGAAGGCATTTACAGGAGCTTATCTAGATTCTGGTTTTTTGATTGATTATCTCACGCCAGAAGAGTATTTTGCTTTTGTCGGAAAGGTCAACGGATTGAATAAAGATGACATAGATACACGTCTGAAAAGATTTCAAGATTTGATGAATGGAGAGGTCATGGGTCAGGACAAACTGATTAGAAACCTTTCGGCAGGTAATAAGCAAAAGGTAGGTATTATTGCAGCTATGTTGCATAATCCTCAGTTGATTATTCTGGACGAACCATTCAATTTCTTGGATCCTTCAAGTCAGTTAGCTATTAAATATATCCTTGAGGAATACAACAAAGAAACAGGTGCTACTATTTTGGTTTCAAGTCATAACCTCTCGCACACTTTAGAAATTTGTACTCGAGTAGCTTTGTTGGAACATGGTGAAATCATCAAGGATATGCGTAAGGGTGAAACTGATATCAATGCAGAACTGGAACAGTACTTTGAAAGCAGTTTACATCATGAAACACAGAATGTATGAGAGTAAAGATTGATAACAGTTGGGAAAAAATGTTGCAGAGTGAGTTTGAAAAAGATTATTTTCAAAAACTCACTACCTATGTGCGACAAGAATACACCGAACATAGGTGCTTCCCTCCTGGAAATCTTATCTTCAATGCCTTCAATACAACTCCGTATGACAAGGTGAAGGTGGTGTTGTTAGGACAAGATCCGTACCATGAGCTAGGACAAGCACATGGGCTGTGCTTTTCTGTGAATGATGGTGTTCCTTTTCCTCCTTCGCTTGTGAATATATTTAAGGAAATAGAAACAGATATAGGTGCACCAATGCCTACAAGCGGAAATCTAACCCGCTGGGCACAACAAGGAGTGATGCTTCTCAATGCAACTCTTACAGTACGCGAACATCAAGCAGGTTCACATCAGAAACAAGGTTGGGAGGAGTTTACAGACTCGGTGATAAGGATATTGAGCGATACTCGAGAGCATCTCGTTTTTATTCTCTGGGGTAGTTATGCTCAAAGTAAGAGAAATCTCATAGATAGTAGAAAACATCTTATACTCAGTTCGGCTCATCCTTCTCCTCTATCTGCGTATCGTGGGTTCTTCGGAAATCATCATTTCTCTTTGACTAATGAGTATTTAATAAAACATAGTATTGATCCGATAATGTGGTAGAATAGATTCTTATGTTATTTTTGAAAAAGAAATGTATATTGTTCGTTAGTTTTGCACTTTTCGTAGGTGTGTTAAATGTATCTGCCCAGAGTGACGTAATTGTATGTCAACGTTTGGAAAGTAGGGGAATACCTGTTACTGATGCAAATGAAGTGCGTTTGATAAAAAGTGGCCATGACAAATTTGAAGATATGTTTGAGGCTATTCGCAATGCTAAGTCGTTTATCAATCTGGAATATTTTAATTTTAGAAATGACTCAATAGCTAATCTGTTGTTCTCAATCCTTTCTCAAAAGGTTGCCGAGGGTGTTGAAGTCAGGGCGATGTATGATGCTTTTGGTAATTCATCTAATAATCAACCAATAAAACGTGAACATCATGACTCTATTTCATCAACAGGAATAAATCTTGTTAAATGGGATCCAATTACATTTCCTTGGGTGAATCATATTTTTCCACGAGATCATAGAAAAATAGTAGTCATTGACGGCAATGTTGCATATACCGGGGGAATGAATGTCGCCGATTACTATATTACAGGGCTTGAAGAAATTGGTCCGTGGAGAGACTTACACATGCACATAGAGGGTAGGGCAGTGAATGAATTGAATAAGGTATTCTGTGAAATGTGGTACGAAGAGACTGGTGAATTGCTAGTCGGGTCAAAATATTTTCCTGAACCTAAAGTAGCAGGAAATAAAAAAGTAGCAATTGTTGACCGCCATCCTCGTATAACAAATAAATCAATACGTCAGTTGTATGTAGATATGCTAGACAATGCTCAAAAGAACGTACGACTTATCAATCCTTATTTCGTACCAACACATCAAGTGCGCGATGCCCTAAAACGTTGTATAATGCGTGGAGTAGATGTGCAAATTATGGTTTCTGAGAAAGGTGATATTCCGCTTACTCCAGATGCGAGTCTTTATGTAGCTCGTGAACTGCAAAAATTAGGAGCAACAGTGCATATTTTTCAAAATGGTTTCCACCACTCAAAGATGATGACCGTAGATGATAAATTCTGTACTATCGGTTCATCTAATCTTGACAGCAGAAGTCTGAGATGTGACTATGAAATCAATACAGTGATTTTTGATCCTGAATTTACAGCACAACTGAATGACATGTTCTTCCAAGACGTAAATAACTCTATTAAGATGTCTGATAAATATTATCAAAGTAAAACTACTTGGCAAAAATTATCAGGTTGGTTCGGTAATTTATTAACTCCTTTCCTATGAAAAAAAATCAAATATTTAAATTTATCGTTATATTGGCTTTTTGGGGTATTCAATCTTTTGTTTTTGCACAAACTAATGTTCTGCCAAAACGTGAGTTTCGGGGTGCGTGGATTCAATGTGTGAACGGACAATATTTAGGTATGACCCCTCTGCAAATTAGGCAAATGCTATCGTCGCAACTAGATGTACTTCATAAAGATGGTATCAATGCTATTATATTCCAAGTAAGAGCAGAAGGAGATGCTCTATATAATTCAGACTATGAACCATGGAGTAGATATCTAACAGGTCAACAAGGTCTGGCACCAGCAGATAGTTGGGACCCACTAAAATGGATGGTTGATGAATGTCACAAACGCAATATGGAATGTCATGCGTGGATAAATCCATATCGTGCCAAGACAAAAGGAACAACTATGCTTGCAAGTAATCATCCTGCAATAAAATATCCCGAACGAGTCTTTAAGTATGGCGACTTGTTGATATTCAATCCTGCACTTGAAATAAATCGTCAATATATATGTGTGATAATAGAAGATATTTTAAATAAATATGATGTGGATGGTTTGCATATAGATGATTATTTCTATCCTTATCCAGAAACTGGACAAATAATACCTGACTTAGCAAATTATAGGGAAGACCCACGCGGATTTGATAATATTGAAGACTGGAGAAGAGATAATGTAAACTTACTGATAAAAGATATACATAAGTTAATAAAGAAGGTTAAACCTTGGGTGAAATTTGGTATCTCTCCTTTCGGTATATATAGAAATAGTCGAAACGGAGTCAATTGTGCTGAAGGTAGTGCAACTAATGGTCTCCAAAACTATGACCAACTCTATGCAGACGTTACTCTTTGGACAAAAAAAGGTTGGATAGATTATATCATACCTCAAATATATTGGAACATAGGAAATAAGGCTGCTGATTATAAAGTATTGCTGGAATGGTGGAATGATTATTGTCCAGGGCGTCCAATATATATTGGTCAAGATGTAGAAAGAACTGTAAAAGAAGGCGATCCTGAAAATCCTGAAGTTCACCAAATGGCTGCAAAATATCGTATTCAACGTTCGTTGCCAAATATTCAAGGTAGTTGTCAGTGGTATGCCGCAGCTGTAGTAAGTAATGTAGGCAACTATTCTTCACTCTTACAAGCGGTGTATCATCGTCATCCATCACTTCAGCCTCTCATGCCTTGGATAGATAAGAAGGCTCCAAAGAAGGTAAAGAAACTTAATGTAGAATTCAACAAGAAATCAAGAAATATCTATCTAACTTGGGATGCTCCAAAAGGAAAGAAACCAATGGATAAAGTTTGTTCTTATGCAATTTATAGATATGCAAAAGGCGAACACATTGATATTGACGCACCAGATGCAGGCAACCACTTAATTGCAATAACATCTAATACTCAGTACCAACTTGTTGGAAATCAAATGAATCAAGTCTTCGTTGTTACTGCCCTTGATAGACTGCAGAACGAATCTTCACCTGTAAAGATTAAGTTGTAATCTTTTTTAGGGGTGTTCTATTAATTACATTTTAGGTGATTTTGACTTTTGTCTTCCTCCTTCGCACCTCGGCAATGCCAAGCAAGCTTGCAATTGCTCTCGGTTTGTCGTCGGTTGAGATTTTTCTTTA
>JAGHSE010000409.1 GCA_018066015.1 Candidatus Colivivens equi | reverse complement strand
GTCTATGAAGAAAATCTTTACACTTTTGTGTGCATTGGTGATAACCATATGCGCAAGTGCTCAAGTAGAAAAGCAAGAATTAGTTTCAGCGAGACTAAAAACTATTACCGAGGATGTTGCGTCAATTCAGTTACAAGGAATTAGTGCAAATCAATCCTTGAAAGTAAATAGGAGTTTTGCCGGTCAGACGGCTATTTTTAACAACAGATTAAAGGCAAATCATCAAAAGTCAGTTGCAAAAAGAAAGTCAGTTTCTAATAATACTCGCAAAGCAGCTGGAGCCAATGTTGATGTGACTGCAGTTGACTGGTATTATGATGATTATTATTGCGATGTTTACTTAGCTAGTGAAGACGCTACATATATTTTTGAGTTGACAGAAGATTTACAGTATGGAAAGACCTACACTTATAGTGATATGGTTCCAGATTGGGTATGTACCTTGGACCCTGAAGGTTATCCAGAAAAAGTTGCAACAGACGCAACATTAAAAGTTAGTAAAGATGCTGATGGTTTGGTTCATATTATTGGAACAATGGTGCTTGAAGGTGACAACTACACAATTAAATATGATGAGACACCTTTTGTGCCAAGTGGTGTTGAAGTAACCCTTGATGGTACAGATTTAGCCGGTCAATACATTTCTTCTTGGGGATGGTTTATTTATACAGCCAAGGTTGGTGATATGAATATTCAGTTAACCTTTGACGTTACTTCAGAGAAATCTACTTACGCAATGGATGAATTCATTGGTGATGGTTATAGCGCTTATTATTCAGATGATATGTCAACCGTCGTGGAGTTTGTCAAAGC
This sequence comes from Candidatus Colivivens equi, assembly GCA_018066015.1. Taxonomy (GTDB): domain Bacteria; phylum Bacteroidota; class Bacteroidia; order Bacteroidales; family Bacteroidaceae; genus Colivivens; species Colivivens equi. The sequence goes on along the minus strand of JAGHSE010000409.1, from coordinate 2,279 downwards.
GGCTTCAGACTTTACTGTAACAAATACAGAAACAACTAAGACACTTAGTGGAAGTGTATATGCTAAAAATGGTGACAAATATAATTTGAATCTTGTATTTGAAAAACCAGATATGCTGAGAGCAACAATCTTTGCAGAGAATGCATCTTTGACAAACAGAACTCAAGGTGGAGGTTATTTCACAATTGGTGCCACTACAGCAGATAAGACAATGTCAGCAGATTTCTACATTGTATCAAAGGGTTTGCAAGGAACATTCACAGGTGATGCTCTCTTTGCAGATTATTGTGACATCAAAGTAAATAAAGAAAGTTTCAATATTGATCCTGCAAAATCAGAACTGAAAGGTGCGTTCAATGAGGCAGGTGATAGTCTTGTCTTCTCAGGTGTAGTATATGGAACATCCTCTAAAGGTCAGATGGGTGAATTTACAATCTACCTTTCAACACCATTTACTCAGGAATGGGGTGAATGGGCTGATTTCGCTCCATTTGATAAGAATACAGGTAAATTTACATTCTCTGCATGTTTGGATCAACCTTATACGCAAGTTGATATTCCTGTTCAAGTACGAAAAGATAACACAGGTTTAAAACAGTTTAAGTTTGTATCTTGGAGTAAAGGTATTTTCACGCAAGAGGGTATTGATTTAATTGTAGATATGACTCCAGATAACACTTGTACCGTAGCAAAGCAAAATACAGGTGCTTATCAAAGTTCTTATGGAGAGTATCTTATGGTTCAAGATTTTGCATCCAAAACAGGTCAAGATGTTCCTTCTACTTATGATCCTGAGACAGGCAAATTTAATTTAGCACTGTCATATTTTATATCATTAGGTGCGTTTGGTAATGACTACGAAACAATGACTATGGATAGAGAAATCTTAGAACGTGACACAGTTGATGTTAAGTCTGTAGCAATGAATATTAACGATAGTTATCTTTCTAGCAACAATGTAGTGCTCTTCTATGTTCAAAATGTTGGCGATTTGTCATTATTCCGCGTAACAAGTGATAATACCACAACAATAGATGGTACTTTCAAATGGTCAGATGGAACTATAAATGATCTGAATTCATATTTCGTTCCAGCAGGAACATCACAGAAAGTTTACTTCTATGATGGAGAGTTTACAGTAGAAAGTACAGCAACATCAGTATCATTGAAAGGTTGGATGATTGGTATGGATGAGAAATACTACAGACTTGATTGGACATACGATCCATCAAAATTGCAGTATGATACACCAGACAAACCATTCAACGCAGAATATACAGTAGCTCAATCAGAGGCTTCAATAAATGTAGGAAAAATTACTATTACAGCATTTAATGGAGAGACTGAACTTGGTTTACAACTCTTCACACGAATGACCAACAAGTCCATCCCAGAAGGTGTATTTGAAATTTCTGATGTTCAGGCTTCTGGTACAGCGCAGAAATCAAAAGGCTATATCCAAGACGAAGGGGCAACTCCTTGCTATGCAGCAACATTGGTTGAAGAAGATGGTAAATTATATTTGGACGAAATGTGGTTTATGGTAGAAGGTACAGTTACTACCTCTTATGATGCTTTAGGAAAACTTAATGTAGTAGTAGAAGGCAAGAACTCATACGGTCAGGACATAAAGGCAGTTATCACTTCAAATATTGACATCAAGGGCGAAGAAGATTTCAAGGGTCAGATGCTGATGTCAAGTGATGATTATGTAGAAAAATATGGTTTATATCAGTATATTGGCGCAGTTGATGAAGAAAATATGATTCAGTTATTTGTTTCCTCTAAGACAGAAACTGGTAGTTTTGATGAAACTTCTATTGACTTTTTCGACTCAGCAATACTTGTGAATGGTAATCAACTTTCACTTCTCACTGGTGAGTTTACAGTTGCAAGAGAAGGTGAAAATCTCTCACTCAAAGGATGGGTAGTAGCAAACGACCATATTAAGTATAATCTTGATTTTGACAACTCTTTGTTGGTAGGTGTTGAATCTATCTCAGCAAAGAAGGCTCAGCCAGCTACATTCTACAATATCATGGGTCAGAAGGTATCAACATTGACAAATGGTCAGGTTTATATCAGTGAAGGCAAGAAGTTCCTTAAGAAGTAATTAGCGAACTTACTATCTAATATTACACAGAGGCGGCGAAGTAATTCACCGCCTCTGATGTTGTAAAAAACTGTATCAAATTAGGTTGTCACAAGAAAAAACAGTATATTTGCGCAACTATTATCACAAGAATAGACTAAACCTCTTAATAAGATACAAATACAAA
>JAGHSE010000185.1 GCA_018066015.1 Candidatus Colivivens equi | reverse complement strand
CTATTGTCTGTTACTCGTTATTAGAAAAGTTGATTAAATAGATTATCCGCTTTTTTATTCAAAATTATAGAAGATTCTAAATTCCTTATGGATTCAATAACGGCTTCCCCAATTTCATTTAATGTATTAATGTCTTTTGGAACTGGGACTAGGATATCTTTGATAACATCTGGTTCCAAATGTTCTTGATTTGTTCCATATGAATTTTTCAGCATCAAACTTTGCCCTATATCGCTTCTCAAATATTGAAATACGTAACCTCTTAGATTTTCATCTTCAATTACGATGCGTATAAGATTATTTGTGGCTACATGACCGTCATGCTGATCTAATGCGTAGGTTACACGTCCTAGAGTTCCTGAGTCAGAAACAAGAATGTAGCCCTTATGAACAGTCAATAATTCTAATTGCTTTTTCTGAGCTTTGGTACATTTTTTTTCATCGAGGTATTTGACGTTATCAGAATTTAACTGTGTCATCGCTGTACCCGTAAAATATTTTCGTATTCCCTCCCCTGATACGACTCCTGTGTCTGCGTATGGTCGTTTGAATCTAGGTCCATTGTACACTTCTGCTAATGCCGAAAGAGGAACTACATCAAAGTCGTCCCTTTCTCGTAGTTCTAACACTTTTTGAAGTGCATAATTATACTTCGGTAGATAGTGAATAGGATTGAATGACAGTGATTCTTTATCAATGTCAGTATTTGAGATAGTAAATCTAAATTCGCTTTCTACTAATTCTCCATGCTGAAACTGCTTATATGCTTCTGCAATTTCACTTAAGTCTTCATCCAACACAAGATGTCCGTTTTCTACTAAAGGTTCACCTTCGGCATTTGTTTTTAGAATTGAAGCACCTCTACTGGTTTGCCCAACCTTATTTGATATAGCCATGAATATCTTATAGTCGCGAGGAGGGGTACATTTCTTTGCAAGAATTACGGCAGCCTTAGAACCGCAAAATGGTTGAAATGTATCTTCATGCAAGTTGATAATAGCCAGGATTTGAGTTTCTGTGAGATACTTGCTACGCATGATCATAGCCTCACGATTATCTAATTGCCCCTTCGCAATAACAAAGCATATTAGACCATCATCTTTTATCCATTTAAGATATTGTTCTGCAAACAATATTTCTGGTGCTACTCCGATTCCTTCATTATATTTGTCTTCTTCGCAACATAATTCACCATTTTCATTAAGATACCATGTTTTGCCCACATCAAATTTCTCCAATACTTGTCGATTTTTGATTCTTAACTCATGACCTGCACCAAATGGAGGGTTTGAGAGTATTATAGACGGCATTTTCAATCCACACCTTTCCTTGAAACTCGCAGATAATCCTTCTGTTCCTTTTAAGCTATCACTTCTTTCTATACCTCCATGACCATCCTTGCCAAGAAGCATATTTGCTTTAGCAATTTTAACAAGTTTGGGTGAAATATCTACTCCGAATAATTGATGTACAACACGTCTTTTAATAACATCTTTTGCAGTTTGTGTTCTTGCTGAAACATCTATATTCTTAAATATTTGATTCATTGCAGCAATCAAAAAACCGCCACTTCCGCATGAAGGATCTAATATGATACTTGTATCATTAGGTGCAACCATTTTGACCATCATATTAACAACCAATCTATTGGTAAAGTACTGACCTCGTTCCCCCTTCAAATGAGAGGCAACATAAATCTCATATGCAGTACCAATGACATCATAAGGAGAATCCAGAAACGCATAATGCTGTAATTGGCTTATAACAATAGCCAATTGTTCGTCAGAAACCGTAATTTCTTCAGTAGCAGTAAAAACATCAGGAAACCGTTCTCTTACATCTTTAAATAAGGATCTGACTCGATTACATGCTAGTTTTCTTTTACTTAGGTCTTTGTATTCCTCTTGAGTCATTCTAAACTTACAATCCTCGTCAGAACTCTCTTCGTCCTCGTGTTTTGCAAGTAAAATTCGTGTCATATCCAAAGCAATATCTTCGGAATCAATACCTGCTCGGAACATTGCATTATGGCATCGTTTGAAAGTCAACTTCAAGTCTATTGGTGGAACAAGATCTGATTTTTTGTGTTTACCAATAGCATCCCAAGGTTCACCATATTTTGGAATACTGATGTACTCCTCTATTGTGTTGCCTTCATTTTTTTTATAATATACAATTGTATCACCGTTTGTCCAAAAGCCTCCTTCTGCAGAAGATGCACTAAGGTAAGAGATTAATTGACCATCTGGTTCTTTTATATTTGGAGCTTTAATTTCTGCAATCAAAAGGATGCATCCTTGATTGTTAGACTTTTTGGCTTCTATGCTTTTGTATATTACAATATCTGCACGTTTTGTTTCTATACCAATTTTTATACTTCGTTCTAATGCGATTAATTCTTTAGGGTAACGAAAGTCCTTGTTAAGAATGCAAGCCATTTTCTGTCGAACACGTTCTTCTGGCTTATTCTCACGTCTAATATCTTCATCAAGATAGTCAATGATTTTTCCTTTAGAATCTAACTTTATTTGGAAGTCTTGTGATTCTGCCCATGCTTCAATAATGTCCATGTTATGCGCTTTTGTAGCGATGTACTTTACGGATTTACGGGTATTCAGACCAAAGGACAAAAAAGCGCAGACGAACGCTTATCTTTTGTCCTGAGGTCGTGAGAATTACCCGTAATACCAAGATAAGTTCCACCTACGCTTAGCGCAGGCGTAACCACAATCTTTCGGTATTACATTGTCATTTGAAATTTCTCACGTTTCAGGACAAATCCGAAAATAGTTAACGCTGTATGTTAAAATG
>JAGHSE010000098.1 GCA_018066015.1 Candidatus Colivivens equi | reverse complement strand
ATAATATTTTTTACGTTAAAGAGAAATATTGTATTATCGTGAATGCGTAACAGTGTTAATTATTTACGAAGCATTTTCACACCGTTCTTGATGATGATACCACGGAAATTATTACCTACTCTCTGACCACTGAGATTATAATTGTCGTTGACGTTGATGTTGTCGTTGACGTTATAAATACCAGTAGTTTCATCAATTTCAAAATAGATATCCTTTATACTAGAATCAGGCAACAACAGATAAACCTTGTTAGCTTTCAGTTTACTGCCAACGTAATGTTGGAACAAAGGAGTGCCGTCATTAGCCACACTTGACAATACATAAGCATTAGCAGGAGTATCAGTGTCTTCAGTTACACCAAGGAATAGGTTATTTTGAATAGCAATAACAGTAGTAGTGTAATCAAAAATCACACTTCCTGCATCAGCCTTAACCAGTACACCACATTCAGCAGGGATGACATTATTTATCTTAGAAAGAGTTATCTTGTTTCCGTTCTTTGCTGAAGCGTAATATACCTCTACATTCTCAGGAATATTTACAGCCTTGTCCAGATACATAGAAGCCCATCCCTTGTCAGTAATGTTGAGTTTATATTTTTCTGCCGAACTACCTTCGTCAACCTTTATATTACTGATTGAGATAGAAGTATTTTTAGGAAGACTTACTGCAAACTGAATGCGAACAAATCCTTCCTTGTCAGCCAATTCACTGAGATTTATGTTTATATCATCATTAATGTTGACGTTGTCGTTTACAACTTGAGTACCGTCAAGAGCAGTAGCCACAACAGAGAGAGTTGTACCTTCATCACCATGCACTGTGAATGTAAGTTCTGGATTGATAGCAGTATTGATTAAAATCTTTCCCGAGGTGAGTTGAGCCTTTCTGTTAGTAGAACCATAAGTGCTACCATTTATTTTAATGAAAGATTCATTACCGCTGGTACCAAAATTGTAAGTTAAACCGTCGTATGTAGAATACTCCCAAACCTTAGTAAATTGCTCATGAGCAAAATCTTCTAAGAATGGTAGTTCGTATGGTTTACCAGTAAGCACACTGATTCCATTTGATTCTGAAGAAGAACCAGCCACAGAATTTGCAGTCACTACGAATACTTGTATCTTCTGTTCGTCATCAGGAGTATAAACAAACTTTGTTCCCGAAATAGGTTCAGTATTAATCTTTGACTCCTTATAATATATAGGAGTATAACCACTGTCATCAACAGTAGCAGTCCACACATCATAAGTAAGATTTTGAGGATTTATATAACCACTGTTTTTACCAGACGTAGGAGCAGTCCAAGAGAAAGTGATGATGTTGTTGACATCTTCAGATGTACTTACGTTAGTTGGTACTTTAGGAATATCAATGCCTATGTAAGTTTTTTTAGCAGAAACTTTATCACCAGCAATGTCACCATTCATAACTACTATTGAGTAAGTTACAAAACCATTGTCATGGATGGAAGATTCATCAACGTATGAGAGAGATTCACCAACATTACCTTGGAGAGTAGCAATAAGGTTTTCACCATTATAAATCTTTGCAGAGAGAGAAAGTTCTGGGTCAAGATCAGTCTTGTCAGCCTTCTTAGTAGGAAGATTAAACCGAATAGTAGCCTTGAGTGCACCATTGGCACCAGGAGCTACAGATATATTATCAGCAACACCAGGTTTGTTAGGGTCTAGAGCATTGTCAATTACGATATTCTTAATGTAGATACTCTGATTCTCAGAGTAATTATGGAATCCGAAGAAATAATAACCAGTTTCATCTACAGTGATATCCTCATCAGAGAACGAGTCATAATTACCTGTGTTGTCTTGCTTAAAATTCAATTCATCAGTTACCGCAGTAGTCATACCCTTAAGATTAGCATGCTGACCCATAAAAATCTGCAGACGAGTAATAGCATCTTTATCGCTGGCAGAGTATATGAGCTTGTAGTCAAACGCCAGACGATAATGCTTACCAGCCTCCAATTTGATAGCAGGAGTGACGAGCCAGTCATCACACACTTTTGTGGTATAATTCAAAGGTGAAAACACATTCAAATAACTATATTTCCATGTAGATTTATCCTCGTTAGCATCAATAGTACCGAGAGTATTAGCTATGGTAGCATCTTCACAACTATTAATATAAGGCAATACGTCAATCTTTGCCAGTTCATTACCATTCATAGCCTTGATGTCAGGATCTGGAGTATCAGGAATGTCGCCACCATCAGAAATCTTTATATTATCAATCCATGTGCTACAACCGTTAATCAGGTCAGGTAATGACACCTCAATGATAATCTTAACCCAACCATCTTTGCCACCTAAACTTGAGATAGAAGTAATGACCTCAGTAAAATCAGAAGACACATCAAAAATTTTCACTTCGCTGGAAGAACCATCAGCAGATTCTGCATGAACTTTTCCAGTTACACCATTGTCGCCCTTGATGTCAAACGAAATAGCAGGAGTAGAGAGAGACGAAATATTGATTTTACCAGAAGTGAGAGTTACCTTATCAGTATTATAGTCAGACCTTATCAATAGACTATATTCATCCTTGTCAGAAGACACAGTAGGGTCAATTGAAATCTTTGCATTCGCCATTTTATCAGTAGTCCAATAATGTTCAAAGCCACCAGTAGAGAAATTTTCAAGGAAAGGACTATTGTAAGGTTTTCCTATTAAAATACTTTCATGAGAGTCAGGTTCAGTATCGCCCACTGCACTTGAACCAGCAATATTGAATGCCCTTACAGCAAAATATTTCAAAGTCTGTTCATTACCCTGAGAAGTATTAAATGAATAATCAAAAGAAGTAGTAGAGAGAGGAGAATCATTCAAAGCTTTATCACCAACGATAATCCACTTAGTACCTATAATGTCAGGAATTTCTTCCACAGCATATACATCATAAGTAACATCGTCAGGAATAACCAAATTACCACTATTACTTTTATTATCAACCTTATCCCATGAAATATGAATACTTGTGAGATTGTCCTTTAATTTTATATTAGTAACCCTCTTAGGTTTGTCAACACCGATATAAGTAGTTGCACTTACGGGATCACTTGCCTCTCCGTTATATTTTGCTACGACATTGTATGAGTGACTACCATTAGTAATAACATTAACATCTGAATTTATATCATCGTATGTAACCTGAGAACCAGCAGGTTTAGTGATAGTAGTAATTTCCTTAGTGTCGCGTAAGATGACAGCAGAAACATCTCCGTTAATAGTATAATTGTTTAATGTCTGTGTAGGCATGGTAAATTTCACAGTAGCCTTCAATGCACCATTTGCACCAGCAGTCACTGACATTGAACTTACTGGTTTAGGAGTGTTAGAAGATGCTATACCCTCCACCTTGATATTTGAAATCTTAAGAGTACCAGAGTTTTCATTTTTAGTAATACAATGAATACCTACGTGATAATAACCTGTGCTAGAAACAGTAAATTGTTCACTAGCATAGTTTTTCATAGAGGTGCTACATGTAGTGATTTGTATAGGTTCAAGTATTTGTTGACTCAATCCGTTTACACTAGCAATAGTACCGATACATACTTCAAATTCAGCCTGATGAAAATTCTCTGTTTCGGTAGGTGTTGTAGGCATACATGCATCAATTGAAAATACATACTTTTTTCCAGCCTCCATGTATATTCCTGGAGTAACTAACCAGTCATCATTCTGTCTCTCATTACAATAATCTCCTGTAAAAGCATTATATATTGTACTCCATGTCTTATCATCATTGTTAGCATTAATAACACCCATTTCTGACATTCTGGCAGATTTTCCATCATTGAGATAAGGAAGAGTGCTGACATTATCGCCAGTAGTTACTACTGCATCTTTGTCAGTAGTAGAAATTATAGTCATAGTCTGTGCCAACGCATTTTGCCCAATAAAAGTCAGAAGCAAAACTAAAAAAAAGTAATAAATTTTCTTCATATAATTTGTTTTTAATGTTGTTATGATAAACTTATTTATTTTGCGGGGAATTATTAGAACCCCCAGTTATTATTTCTATTTGACAATTATCTTCTCAGTCGTTTTTTGCCGCCAGATATTACGATTCCCTTATAATCATCACCTACCCTCTGACCACTAAGATTATAGTTTACGTTATAGTTGACATTGTTGTTATAGTTTACGTTATTAATATGACTAGGATCACCGCCAGTCACACCACGAACCTGTAGTCCGCATGCACGTCCTAAGTCATGACGAATGAAGAGATAAGTGTGAATATCTTTGTATGGATTAAATCTACGGTCAAGAGTACCAAAATGCATATAGTGAGCTTGAGTAGAAATTGAGTCGGTTGCAACCTCATTAGACCAATAATATCCGTGAGAAACTACCCAAACATGTTTTTTACCATGCCATGTAGGATTAGGTTCATTATAAAGTCCATAAGAATATCCACATACAGGAAAATAAATTTTATTGCCGTTAATTTTGCTTGTTCCGATGTAATAAAGCAAGACATCAGCTTTGTTAGCAATAGACATAGGAGCGTCAAGTTGCAATGAATCCATTTTCCAGGAACATCCGTCAATCAGTTCTTCCCAGTCACCATTACTTGGCATTCTCCATTCTTTGCCCATACATCTCTTAGCATTGTCGTCCACGTCCAACAAATATCTTAGGTTGTCAATATTGCCAAACTGAGGAGTATTGTTGTAACGAAGCATGATGATTTCATCTACATTTCCATTGTAAGTACACCATTTATAAGTGTCCCAATCATAATATTTCTTGTCTGTATCATCATCACCCCATTGTTGATAATCACCGATTGATTTTGGACTAGCGGCACCAACATTTCTGTTTGCCCATAAATTACCACTTGGAAGTGCTAAATCTACTGTTTCATAAATATCTTCGTCATCCTGAGCAAAGACATTTCGTGTGCACATTGACATACAAAGAGCAACACATGTGTAAAAGAAAAAATATTTCATAAAACTTACTAATTAGTTTTTTTCAAGTTAGGTTATTTAATTAATTTATGTCCATTATTTATCACAATACCTTTATACTCATCACCAACCCTCTGACCACTGAGGTTATAATTGCCGTTGCCGTTAAAAATTGTCGTCGCCCCATCGTTGATGTTATCAATTCCAGTGATAGCATCGTCAACTAATTTTATATTGTCAATCCACACATGAGTATAATCCTCTAATGTAGCATCAAATTCAATGCGCACCCAACCAGTTTTATTGGCAAATTCAGATAAATCCACACTTTGATTAACAAAGTCAGTAGTTAAAGGAATGTTGAAGGCATCAGTTGCTGAACCGTCAGAAGCAACTGCCTTGACAACGAGAGATTCATTCAAGCCATATTCTGTCAACATCTTTACGTCAAATGTCAATATTGGTTTTGAAACATCAGAGAAATCAATCTTTCCACTCTGCAAACTAACCGTTCCAGGTCCATAACTACTCTCTAAATGTACGCAATTACCATCTGCATCAGAACCATTACCAGAAAATGAAATAATGCCATATCCAAATATGGAACTATTCCAGAAAAGATGATATTTGCCTTCGCTGAAATTCTCAGTCATAGGCAATGAGTAAGGAGCACCAGTAAGAATACGAGCCTCACTGTAAATTGATGTACCAGCCACATTCACTGCCTTCACACCAAAGTAAGTATATTCTTGTTCACCTTCATTTGTATTTATAGAATAATTGAATGTAGTGTCCTTTATAGGTTCATCATTAAGTTTCTGATCCAAAGTAAGAATAGGATCACCCATCCAGTCAATAGATTCATACATTGACCACACTTCGTATGTCACATCGTCAGGGCGCACAATCAACCCCTTACTACCCTTATTGCTTACCTTATCCCATGAAATATCTATGTTTGTAATATTGTCAGCAATCTTAACATTTGACACTTTCATAGGCTTGTCAACACCGATATATACAGTTGACTCAGTAATTCTACTATTATTACCATTATGATTTATTCGCACCGAATAAATATTATTACCATTAATAGTCACATCATCATCCTGATAACTTACCTTAGTACCAGGAATCTCAGAGAAAGTAGCAATAGTCTCACCATTACGTGAGAGAGTAGCAACAGCAGAAATTCCAGTATCAAGATTTTCACCTAATGTTGACTTTGTTGGAATAGTAAAATCAACAGCAGCTTTCAGAAGACCCTCTTTGTCGGGAGTTATAGAGAAATCATTGACAGCTTGTGGAACTCCTGGTTCCATTGCCTTATCAATTATGATACTCTTAACGTATAGATAATACTGGTCAGGTTCTGAAATACAGTGAATACCGAAATAATAGTAACCAGAAGTCTGAACTGAGATTTTCTCATTAGAAAATTCTACATATTCCATATTTGATAAGACCGTAGTAGGTATGACATCACCAGTCATTCCGACTACATTAGGAGAAGCAGACATTTTCACATTTATACGTTCAGGGTAGTTGCTCTTCTTAGCACGAGCTTCTACAGCAAAACGATACATTTTTCCTGCCTCTAGATACACACCAGGAGTAATCAACCAATCATTTGCTGATTTAGAACTATACTTATACGCCAGTTCGGTATAAGATTAGAACAAACAAAGCTGTTTAGACTCTTCTACATACACCCCCCTGAGTGCCTCCGGTTTGTTGTCGAAGAAGCAGTATGAGGCAAGTGCTGAAATAAGGTTCA
>JAGHSE010000336.1 GCA_018066015.1 Candidatus Colivivens equi | reverse complement strand
CGCCCGATGCAGCCTGAAAGGCTAATCTGTTCATAGCCCAGGGCAAGCGGAGCGACACCCTGGGTACCGGAACAAAGCCAAAAACATCAAAATAGCAATAACGCCCATAGTTCGTTAATTATTTATTATTCGGTGAATTTATAGAACACCCCTTAAATAATCAAAAGAGCATCACCGTAACTGCCAAACTTATATCCTTCTTCCAGAGCAATATGATATGCATTGATTACCTCCTCATATCCACCGAAGGCACATTGCATCATCAGCATTATAGAAAGAGGTAATTGGAAATTAGCCACATAGGCATCAGCTACAGTAAAGTCATAAGGAGGAAAAATGAATTTATTAGTCCAACCTTCAAATTCTTTAATAAAACCATTTGGACCCACAGCTGTCTCAACAGCCTTCATGGTTGTAGTACCAACAACACAAATTTTATGGCCATCCCGCTTTGATTTATTGACTATTTCGCATGCTTCATGCTCAACAAACATTTCTTCACTATCCGTCTTGTGTTTTGTAAGGTCTTCTACATCAATAGCCCTGAAATTGCCCAAACCTACATGTAGAGTCACAAATGCTTGGTTGATTCCTTTAATTTCCATGCGTTTCAACAATTCACGTGAGAAATGTAGCCCACTGACAGGAGCTGTGACGGCACCCTCTCTTTTTGCATAGATAGTTTGGAAATTTTCCATATCTTCATCTTCGGCCTTACGAAAAGCAAGAATTTCACTCGATATAGGAGCTTCACCTAAGGCATAGAGAGCCTCTTTGAATTCATCATGAGGTCCGTCATAAAGAAATCGAAGTGTTCTTCCTCGTGAAGTAGTATTGTCAATAACCTCTGCGACCATTGAGTCATCTGCACCAAAATAGAGTTTATTTCCAATACGAATTTTTCTGGCAGGATCTACAAGTACATCCCATAATCGTTGTTCTTGATTAAGTTCACGGAGTAGAAATACCTCAATGCGTGCTCCTGTCTTTTCCTTGTTACCATAAAGACGTGCAGGAAACACTTGTGAGTCGTTGAATATAAATGTATCTTGATCATCAAAATAATTGATAATATCCTTAAACAACTTATGTTCTATTTCACCAGTGTTTTTGTGCAGTACCATCATTTTTGCTTCATCACGATGCAATGGAGGATGGATACCAATATTTTCTTCTGCCAGTTTGAATTTAAATTGACTTAATTTCATAATAGATATATTTATTCTTCTTCAAATTTTATTTCCTGTTCGTCAAGCCATTCACTGAAATGAGAGGCATCCAGACAATCATCAATAGTAAAATCACCAACTCGAGTACGACATAAAGCAGTAAGATAGGCTCCCGTATTCATTGCAGTACCCAAATCACGAGCTAATGACCTTATATAAGTACCTTTTCCACATACTACACGAATCTTCAATTCATCTGGAGCATGAAATTCAATAAGTTCTATTTCATATATATTTACCTTCTTAGGTGCAAGTTCTACATCATCACCACGACGTGCCATCTTGTAAGCACGTTTCCCTCCTATCTTAACAGCTGAGAATACTGGTGGCACTTGTTGTATTTCTCCTATGAAAGTATTAAGAGTCTGCTCTATCAATTCCTTTGTTATGTGTTCTACTGGATATGTTGCATCCTCTTCTGTCTCTTTGTCAAACGAAGGCGTAGTAGCTCCAAGTTTTATTGTGGCTACATATTCCTTTGAGTGAGTTTGCAGTTCCTCAATACGTTTCGTAGCCTTGCCAATACAAACCACCAACACCCCCGTAGCAAGAGGGTCAAGTGTACCAGCATGACCTACTTTTATTTTTTTGATGCCATATTTTTTCTTAAACCACCACCTTGACCTACCTACAACCTGAAAGGACGTCCACCCCAGCGGTTTGAAAAATGGTAATATCACACCTTCTTTTAAGTTCAACAGCATATTTGCCAGATAATTACACTTATACCAATTATAGCACAATAACCAGCAAAATATATCATCTTGCCACGTTTTACCAGATTAATCATCCATTTACAAGCCACGCATCCAGTAATGAAAGCCGTAATAAACCCTACGACAAGAGCCGTCACAGAAATACCATTCATTGATGCAGCAAAACCCATTTCACATATATCCTTTACATCGAGTAAAGCTTCTCCTAAAATAGGAGGGATGACCATGATGAAAGAAAATTGAGCCAGAGATTCTTTTTTGTTGCCTAAAAGCAAACCTGTACCGATAGTTGACCCTGAGCGTGAGAGTCCAGGGAGTACGGCAACTGCTTGAGCAACACCTATAATAAATGCATCAAGCATTGATATGTGTTCTTTCATGCGAGGTTTGGAAAAATATGAAAACGACAACAACAATGCCGTAATAAGCAGACATATCCCAACTACCATCAAACTGTTGAATTGTTGTTCAACGAAGTCCTTGAAACAAAATCCAATGATTGCTACAGGAATCATTGAAATCAATATGTTAATCACATAATTCTGTTCTGCATTCAGACATTTAATACCATAAGTTGCAGAATCAGTTGTAGTACAAGTCTGTTTTTTAAACAATCCAGTCAGCAACCATGCTATTTCTTTATATAGCACAACCAATGTACTGAGCACCGTAGCGACATGAACTGCCACGGTGAACATCATGATTTTATCAGGATCTTCCACTCCCAATAATTTGCCTGCAATGGCGAGGTGTCCGCTACTGCTCACGGGAAGATATTCAGTCAAACCCTGAAACAGACCCATCAATAATGCTTGTAACCAATCCATTAGTTCTTCTTAGATTTAACCAATATGGCAACAATCACTACAATAAATCCTGTAAGTGAAGTCATTGGACCTATTGCAGTACGAGTAGTATTGAATATTTCAGGATTGAAAGCCTCTTCTGTTGTTCCACTGCCCGACATCAGAATGAAACCAGCTACCACTAATACGACTCCTACAATCAGTAGGATGTAGTTTATTTTTCCGAAAATCATATTATTGTTATTTATTATTAGTTGTCGTTGACGTTTTAGATTTGTTGATGTTATATTTTTTTCTTAGCACTCATACACTGAATAACACTTGAAATTTTCTTTTTTCTTTATCTGTGTCGTATGGCTTGTCCCTACTATCACAGATTAAGTTCTCGTGATTTTTGTATTATTTTGTGGTTAAAAAAATACTTGTCGTTATATATGATATAAATCATTACTACTCATACGAAGATATTTCCACAACGAAAAATAAGTACAAAGTAATGTAATGACAAGTCCAAGTAATATCACAGCACCACAAACAATTACAAACACAGAAGTGTCAATCACAGCCGCAATACTCGGCTCGTATTTCACCATCCAATCCACTCCAAACACAATGACTGCATCAGCAAATATGGCAGAGAGAATACCCAGGAAAACAGCCTTGTGCATAAATGGTTTGCGTATGAATCCCCAACTAGCACCCACCAGTTTCATCGTGTTGATAGTAAATCGCTTTGAGAATATAGTCAACTTAACAGTGTTGTTGATAAGGGCAAAAGATATGTAAGCGAACAAAGCTGCTATGATGAGTAGAATCATACTCAGTTTGCCAATGTTGTAATTAATGGAATCAGTCAACTCCTTTTGATAAATCACATCCATCACCTCTTTTCTACCCTTTAATGCCCGTTCTATGTTGACAAGACTATCATTATTAGCATAATCAGCATTTAGGTAGATTTCAAACGAAGCAGCAAAAGGATTATAACCCAAAAATTCAGAGGGATCCGTACCCATTGCCTCTATCTGTTCCTTCGCAGCATCCTCCTTTGAAATGTATTCTATTGATTTTACATACTCCTTTTTCTCCAAACTATGTTGTAATTTTTCCACCTCACTGCCTGTCATCCCATCCTTAAGAAGAACCTCTACATTAATATTCTCCTTTACATAGTTTGACAGATTATGAGCTGTAAGTACAAAAAATACAATTGTTCCCAACAATATGAGAACCAGTGTAGTACTAATCAATGTCGTAAGAAACTGAGTATTTAATAATCCAGGACCTCTATGCTTTCTAGCCATTTCGTTTAAATTATATGTGCACAATACACCAATATTCTGCAAAGGTACGATTAAGCGAGTAAAATACAAAATAAATCAGCATTTATTTTTATTTTCGAGCGTGAGTACCTTGCGGGAGCGTAGCGAGCGATAGTACGATTAAGTGAGCAAAATACAAAATAAATCAGGATTTATTTTTATTTTCGAGCGTGAGTACCTTGCGGGAGCATAGCGAGCGATAGTACGATTAAGTGAGCAAAATACAAAATAAGTCAGCTTTAAGTTTCGTATGTATATCTTTTATCTCACGCAGAGGCGACTCAGCCAGCTTTGCTGGTACGATTTAGTTATTAAAGTCCTTATTTCAAACAGGTTTGAATAATTACTTTTATAACTCAATCTCGCCCATCTAAGATGTGCGCTGAGTCTTTGCAGAGGTAGCAGAGAGACGCAGAGAGTCCCAATCCAATGAGGTGTACTGATTTTGGTTGACAGTTTTGTTTGTTAAAACTGATGTTGTTTACACTCTTGTTGCGGTATTCCTAAACTGGTTGTCAGAATGAAGGGAAAAAGAACATATTATGTGCAAATAATAGAGATAGTCATCATCATTGAAGGTAAAGAGCAAAGATCCTTTGCGTCTCTCTGCTACCTCTGCAAAGACTCAGCGCACATCGTAGATGGGCGAGATTGAGTTAGAAGAGCAGGTCTGCAAAACTTGTTTTGTAAGGAGTGCTCTACTAACTAAATCGTACCAGCAAAGCTGGCTGAGTCGCCTCTGCGTGAGACTTAGAAACAGTTCGCCTCTGCGTGAGATACCAAAAAGGTTCTTGTCTTCTTCCCAGCCTTCCTTGTAACAGAGCGAAGCTCCATTGCGTCTCTCTGCTACCTCTGCAAAGACTCAGCGCACATCGTAGATGGGCGAGATTGAGTTATAAAAGTAATTATTCAAACTTGTTTGTAATAAGGACTTTAATAACTAAATCGTACCAGCAAAGCTGGCTGAGTCGCTTCTGCGTGAGACTTAGAAACAGTTGACGCCTCTGCGTGAGGAACCAAAAACAAAAAACACACTTAAAACAGGCACAAAGTGCCGTAAATAAATTTTTCTATGATAATTGGAATTTTTGGAGGAACATTCAACCCCATACATCTGGGTCATACAGCATTAGCAAAGTCATTCATACGAAAGGGTTTGGTAGATGAAGTATGGCTCATGGTATCACCACAAAATCCTTTGAAAGGCAATGATGCAGTAGATTATGATTCCCGTTTGCAAATGGCTCGTATTGCTACAAGTAGAGTAAAGGGAGTGATTGTATCTGATTTTGAACGGTCACTGCCTGTGCCATCTTATACAGTGAACACATTGCGTGAACTGAAAAAGACATACCCACAACATGACTTTTGTCTGATAATAGGAGGAGACAACTGGCAACGCTTTGACCGTTGGTATAAGTCCGACGAAATACGTCGCAACTTTGATATATTAGTCTATCCACGTCCAGGTGTTGAGATAGACCAAACTACACTACTTACTCCAGAACGAGATACTTATCGTCATTCATATAAGAGAGATACAAGGGTTCATCGTCAGTATTTTGTTGACTGCAAACTCCATGACATCAGTAGCACTGAGATAAGAAAAAAGCTCGCCAATGGCGAGCCTGTAAGAGGTATGATTAATACCCAAGTTGCGAAGTATATCAGCAAAAAGGGATTATACTGATTATCACCTACTACCCTATTCCACCATATTCTTGCTACCAACGGCACGGATAATGACAGAACGAGTGCATTGAGGGTCATCGAAGTACAGATAATCATGACCACCAACCCAAGTAATGTTCAAACGATTTGGGTCAACCTTATACTTCTCCACTAACATCTTGGCAACATTGTTAGCACGATTACGTGACAACATCACGTTATGGTCAGGAGTAGCAGTCTGCACGTCAGCATAACCAATCACGTCAAATTTCTGACCAGCAGGAGCAGAGTTGATAAACTCAGCCGCATTCTGCACGATGATTTCCTCACGATTAGAAATTTCCCAGTGGTCGATTACAAAGTTCACAAGAACACGATAGTTAGTATTGATTTCCTTAATATATTCTACATTTCCCCCCACTGGAGCGAATGAACCAGAACGAGCTTCAGCATCCTTGATGATTACAGGATTAGAAATCAACGGAGCAACGTTTACACCTGATGCCAAACCAGCAGCAGCCACGTTAGTCAACTCGTTGTTCAACTTACCAATAGTCACGTTATTCACAGCCTGAGTCTTGTTAGCTGCATCCTGCACGATTTCTGACATAGGTATCCACGCACGAGCCGTAGGACTCTTCTTCCATCCAAACTTATAAGAGATACCAGCAGTGATACCGAAGTAACCATCCATAGTCTTGTCTGGACCACAAGAGAACTCCTTACCCAGTTTCTTGCTAATCAATAAGTCTGTCTCCCAAGACTGACCATCAAAACTATCACCCAAGAAAGCACCACGAGCATTCACGTTGATAGCCCATCTGTCACAAATCTGATATTGCGCCATCAGTCCGAGATTAAATGAAGGACTCATCTTGTTTATCTGCGCATCACCGAAAGTAATAGCGAAACCAGCACCATAATTAAATAAGAGGTGGAATCTTCTTGAAGCATTATATCCAGCAAACAAGTTGCACAAGTCTGTAGTACCAATAAGGAACACATTAGCGAAGTTACCCCATGCAGTATATAGACTGCCCTTGTATAGAGCATCATCACTATTACTGAACGTCTCAATAGGACGAGTCTCGATGTCATATACACTCTTATAACGAGTATAATTCAAAGTGATACCCAAACCAAAGATAGGCGTAGCCCACTTATGCAAGCTAAAGTCAATAGCAGGGAAAGCCCATCTATCACTCTTACTAGTATCCTGGTCACTTTCGCCCACATAGAATGACCCACCAGCACCGATAGAAAACTCCCAGTTAGAGTGGAACGCATTCGTTCTCACCAACGAAGGATCATAGTAGTCCACGACCACCTCATCCACGTCACCGGTACCCTGCTTTACCACCTTTACAAGATTTTCATCTTGTGCTTGAACATTCACGAAGCAACTCATCAAGAGCGCAACCAGTAATATTAAATTTTTTTTCATATATACTATTT
>JAGHSE010000268.1 GCA_018066015.1 Candidatus Colivivens equi | reverse complement strand
AGTATATATCCATTAATGGATTGCGGCCTGTTGATTGCATCTGGATAGGGATAAAATCAAGATTTTCATCAGGTTGCAGTCCAATCCTATCCCAATCAGATTTTGGTTTTGGAGCTAGTAATGTTATATGGTGTCCGTTTTGTTGCAGATGATGAATAACATCACCACGGAAACCAAGAAGTCCACCTAAACGATTATCACAAAAGAAAATTCTCATTCGTTAATATGCAAAATTTTTAATAAGGTATAATATATTACGACTAAACGGTATTTGATTTTGAAAGTCCAACTATGCGAACTTTCTTTACCACTGGATGTCTGTGATGTGTTATGTTTTCTATATAACATAAACGGTTGATGTACCAAAGACATTGTTCCTTTAAGATTGGCACAAATGACAAGCCATTGATCATGCGCGACAAAATGAGGAGGAAAGGGCAGGGCTGTATTTAATACGCACCGCCTGAACGCCATACAACAACCGAGACATGAATTCTTGTAGATATTTGCCCAAATTCCCTTATGTATATGTACCCAATCAAAGTATGAAGGACAAATGGTGTTGAGTTGTGTGTCCACGACTTGGCAATTATGTACGACTAAATTGAATGTCGTCAATTTCTGCAACATGGTTGTTACTTTATCAGGCAGCCATATATCGTCTTGGTCAGAGAGGAAAATATATTCTCCCTTTGCATGCATGAGTGCATTCTCAAAATTATGCGTTGATTTATCCAACGGGAAAAGGCATGGCTCGTATGGTGTATGATGATAAATTTGTATGCGCGAATCGTGCAAATCATTGATGATTTGCAGCGTGTTGTCGGTAGAAGCATCGTCAGAGATAATAATCTCATCTTCTGCACTCAATTGAGGCAGAATAGACATTAGTTGTTCTCTAATATATTTTTCACCATTATATGTTGCGATGCAAACACTAATCATAATAACTTATGTTTAAGATAGGCGAATACCGAAATTGAGCGAATGGCCTTCATTTGTTTATAATGGTCGATATTGGCGCGTATTATTTGTCCGATATGAGAACAAAGGTATGTAAGCGAATGCCGAAGAGCGGAACTCTGAGCACCTAATGTATTGTCGCTATGTTGACGGTATAACATAGTTGCGCAACGTAACGGAGCGATAATACCATCTTGGGCAATAGCACATAGGGTCACCCATTCGTCATGCATAAGTGTTGAATTGGTAACAGGAAGTGTAAGTGCCTTAATCTTATCATTAAACAACATTGTACAACCTGTCGTGAGACAACCATGCGAAAAATCCTCCCACCGCTGATATCGTTCTATCTGAATATCCTCATACTCCCAAAAAGAAGGACTAATCGTACGTAATCCACTATCCACCACTTGTAAATCAGAATGGACGATAACGGGCTTGTTCGGATATTGTTGCTCGCATTGTTGCATCAGTTCCATCTCCCTTTCTATCTTATCCGGTAGCCACACATCATCTTGATCGCAGAACATATAATAAGGAGCTTGTACAGCATTCATTAAACTCATAAAATTACGACAAGCATCACCTTGTATTGGGTAGTGCAACACATGAATACGAGTATCCATCGCTTCATATCTCTCCAAGATAGAGGTTGTATCATCCTGTGAGCCATCATCATGAATAAATAACTGCCAATTAGAATATGTTTGGGCAATTAGCGAATCCATCTGCTCTGACAAATAGCGAGCACCATTATAGGTGGCTAACAGGATGGCAATATTAGTCGTTTGTTTCATGATGCTTTTCTTTAATCTGTGAAGAAGGGATAATAAGTAAAAACGCAAAGAAGCAATATTGCATGGTGCGAATAAATGATGTGAATATCTCTTCTTGATGGAATTGTGTACATAGCATAACCAACAAATAGGCATATAAGAGGGCTGCATAGGAATTACCACCTCGAAAACTTCTATACGACAACCCTAATAAGATTCCGTAAATAATAGCAAAAATAGCCACCCCCCATTGACCAAAATCAAGATAAAATGGTTGAAAAACAGTATATGTATTCGTCATTAACGGAACATCAATGAATTCTTGTAATTTTTTTCTTTCCTCATATTGTCCCGCATGTAATTTATTCGCCAACATATAAAATTGCGAAAAAGTATTGACTCCCCACTGATTGGAAGTCTCCTCCGACATATAAGAATAGGCAACAGGACTGGCTAAAAGATAAACCTCAAAAAACTCCGAGAAAGAAGACTTGTCTTTGATGGATTCAAAATCATCCGATCTAGCTATTGTAAATATAAAAGAACTCATAATAAATAGCAGTCCAACAACAATAATATGTCTAACACGAATCATACCACGCATATAGTAAACCATCACAGCAATGATTCCCATGAAGATAAAAACTCCCTTCTCCATTATGGCTAAACCGCATGAGGCATAAAGGATGGTAACTAAAACATGTTTCCACCATGATATTTGTTTCCCCGCAAATACTGTCGTTACAAATAATGCTTGATTTATCAGAATACTATACCTCACAATTCCAATTTTCGTATCTTGATCTAAGGCAACCATTCTTGCAGAATACATCATATTGTCTAGTCCATAATCAAGAGTTAGTTTGTACATCTCATAAAGATATAACGGCGTAATAACAATAGATACGCAGAGGAAAATATTATATACCACTTGATTGAACGTGAAAGGAACATCTGTCAATGCTAAAGGGGGCTCTCGCCAACCGACTAATAAGGAAGATATAGAAAAGAAAAATATCCACAAGCATAAACTAATCCAAAATCGCTGAGTAAGTGGCCACAAAGTAGTTGGCAAAACAAGCAACAAAAGCACAATAAGTCCCCAATGAAGGAGATTCACTGTCCAAGGAGAAAATATGTTAAACTTATTTTGCATCGATAATCATAAATTTATTCTCTTGTGTCCGTCATTGGAGATTACTATACCGGACGTCTGTTCCGTAACTTCTGCTCCTAATAAGTTATAGTACTTGCGATTTATTGGGGCGATGTTTGAACGAATGGCTGATAAGTCGGGTTTATATCCCCACCATTCATCCATCAACCGGATGCGTTCCGTAATCCAATCTTTGTATCGTTGCAGATTGTCAACATATCCAATCTGTTGATAAGGAAAAACTCCGGTAGTTGTTGCCGTTGCTTCAAATATGCATATCCCGGTGCAACATCTATCTCCGGCATGATAAGTGCGATTAGGGTCATATTCTTTTATGGTAGAACCAAATCCTGTCCAATCCAGGACCATTGTCCAATTAGGATTACATATTGTCGGACGGATACAAAGGCTATTGGACCATTTGGTATATTCCGATGAATAATAATCAGCTCCGATAGCATTGTACCACTCATCTAAGTATGTATGAATTTGTTCAGGTGTAATCTCGTAGGATTGGCGTAAGTCTCTATATCGTTGTTGTATGTCCTGCTCGTAGAGGTCATAGCACAAACGTAATATGCTGAGATAAGCCGGATGCTTATAATCTCCCCACCAGCATGACCATGTAGCAGGTAAAATGAATTCTCCGGTGGAAACATTGCCAAAAGTGCCGTCTAAATCGTAAGGAGCCACAAACCATTTTGTTCCGTCATAGGTAAACCATTGGCAATTTTTTCCGGCTGTTCCATCGTAGTTATTGATAACTCTTTCCAAAACAAAGTAATCTATTAAACTGGTTACATCAAAACGGTCGGCGATGGCTTGCCTATTCTGCTGCGGGGTGGCTAATTGTGCTATCTCGGCATAATATTTACTTAATTTTTCAATGGCATGCTTTACTTGTGTCGTGCGTACATGATCTTCATTGGTTGGGTCATAGAGCGGCATTGTTTCATCTATCAATTCACAAGGTTGGTCACCATCGTATTTGGCATATTTTCCCTTAGCCGTTACTGTCACACAATACAGATTCTTAGGATTACGAACTTCAAATTTTGTCCAATCAATAGAATCATTCCAAAAAGAAGCATCGGATAATTCTCCATCTAAATGGATGTGCATAGCCTCTTTTT
Organism: Candidatus Colivivens equi; assembly: GCA_018066015.1. Taxonomy (GTDB): domain Bacteria; phylum Bacteroidota; class Bacteroidia; order Bacteroidales; family Bacteroidaceae; genus Colivivens; species Colivivens equi. The sequence continues at coordinate 640 of JAGHSE010000268.1, read as the reverse complement.
TCTTCATACCCATATTATCTCTATCCTTTTTGAGTTGCCATGCATAGATTCCATAAAAGTCTCCGTTCAAATAAACTATGCATGGGAAGCCATCAGGGTAGCAACGGGCTCCCTCCTTATAATCTTTGATCTCCGCTCGTTCCAAATAGGTGTTATGGTCGGCTACAATATCGTCATAAATCCAATAGCCAATGGCACCAACTCCACGTAACCAATCGGCATAATATGCCTTGATATGGTAACTATCTTGTGCAACCCAATCTCCGATGGTTATTTGAGTCGTCTCGTCTCCAATCCATTCATCTTCGCAGAAATCAATCGCCCCATTTTTCTTTGGCGCTGCCATCGAACTATTTCCTTGCGCGTTGATAATAATGCGTTTTTTGAAATAGACATCGTTGGTAGGGTCATACCATTCCAACCAAGCATGGCTGTCCGCATTTTTTGTTTGTGGGAAATCTGCGATACCATCCAAATTTATATAGGCGCATACGGGTCTATCCAAAACAATGTCAGCAGATGAACTTTGATTAGTGGTTGCGAGTGCATCGTAACCATGTTTATTCAAACATTGTTGATATTGACTTAACTCTGCGAATATTGGTATAGAGCAACTTAAAATAAGTAATAATACAATTTT
>JAGHSE010000020.1 GCA_018066015.1 Candidatus Colivivens equi | reverse complement strand
ATGAAACGAGATATGCAATACCGCAGAAACAGAACATAATAAAGTATCCTGCAGGTTTGCCTTCAAATCCAAGGAATTGGAATGCGTTTCCTGCATCTTCTGCACTCTTAAATAAGGCGCCAGCTGATTTTTGGATAATCATTGAACCAATACCTCCAGCTGTGGTGCCGATACCCGTAATTGTAGCAATGGCAGTCTTTGGAAACATATCACCAATTGTAGAGTATAGATTTGCTGACCATGCTTGATGTCCTGCAGCTGCAACACCAATGAGGATTGCTGGCCACCAAGGACTATTGACACCTAAAGGTTGTGCGAATAGTGCCACAAGAGGAAGAAATGCGAACATGAGCATAGCTAACATTCGTCCGCTATAAGGTTCCATACCTCGTTTTTCTACGAATAATTTAGGAAGATACCCACCAAAAATGCTTACAATAGTGACGATGGCATAAAGTGTGAAGATAAGTCCTTGTCCAAGTGGGCTTGATGCTTTTACTCCAAATTGATTATCAAAATATGACGGAGCCCAAAATAGGAAGAACCACCACACTCCATCAGTAAGCACTTTCCCACATATGAAAGACCAAGTTTGACGGAATGTGAAACATTTGGCAAATGAAATGTTTTTCTCTTCTTTGATTTCATTACTGTCTTCAGTATTTTCTTCATCATCTTGATGTATGTATGCCAATTCTGCAGCATTTACATGTTTACTCTTTTCTGGCTTTTCATACATGAAGGCCCAAAAGAACATCCAAATAAATCCGAGTGCGCCAATGATGATGAATGCTAGTTCCCAACCATAATTCTTTGCAAGAACTGGTATGCATAGTGGAGCTACAAGTGCTCCAACACTAGCTCCTGCATTAAAAATACTAGTAGAATATGCTCTGTCTTTCTTTGGGTTGTATTCTGCTGTAACCTTAATGGCTGCAGGGAAATTACCAGCCTCTCCAAGTGCTAATATACCTCGACAAAGCAAGAATAAATAAACTGATGTGGTAGCTACTGCTAGAGCAGTATTACTGCCAACTTCTACCGCTGAAATATTGACACCTTCTATTATTGATGTTCCCCAGCCACATGCGGCATGCAGGCAAGCTCCGAGTGACCATACGCCGATGCTGATGAGATAACCTCTCTTTGTACCCATCCAGTCGATGAATTTGCCTGCAAATAGGCACGCTACGGCATAGAATATTGAAAAGAAGGCAGTGATTGTACCATAATCATCATCTGTCCATCCAAATTCAGGCTTGATGAATTCTTCATAAGTAAGACTTAATACTTGACGGTCAAGGTAGTTAACTGTAGTTGCTACAAATAGCAATGAGCATAACCACCAGCGCCAGTTAGTCATTAGTTGGATTTGTGTTGAATCTTTTTTCATATTAATACAATAAAGCTATTTTTTTAATTTAACTCTTACACCAGCCCCTTGACATTCTGTATGCATAGGGGGATTTTCCTTGAGTATTTCTAACTCAATTTCGGTAATGTGTTGAAATTTGTTTAATAGGTTGTTGCAAATTCTTCCAGCTACATGTTCTATTAGTTTTGATGTTTTTGACATTTCACTTGTTATTATGTCGCATACTGATGCATAATTAAGTGTGTCATTAATGTTATCAGAATACATCGCAGTTGTGAAATCAATATCTATTCGTAGATTAATGGTAAAGTAATCTCCGATTATTCGTTCTTGAGGCAAAACGCCATGATAGGCATATATGCGTAGGTCTTTGATTATGATACTAGTTTCGGGCACTTATCCACAACGTGATGCACCGCAGTGCTTGCATATTAGACAACCTTCTTGATACACTAATGACTCATGTCCGCATACTGGGCATTTTTGTCCTTTGGCTTCTGTTCCGTCTTGTACATATTTCTTTAGTGCACGTTCTACACCATTTTTCCAAGAATTGATACTTTGGCTTTCAAGCTCAAGTCCAGCAATGAGTTTGATAGCATTTGTAAGAGGCATTCTATAGCGAAGAATTCCTGATATAAGTTTTGCGTAATTCCAATATTCAGGATTGAATTTCTCTGAGAGGCCTTCAATAGTAGTTTTGTATCCTCGTTTATTTTCGAATTGGAAATCGTAGTGCTTTGTTCCGTCTTCGTCAAGATTTTTGATAATGTGTCCTCTGGTGACGTTCTTTGGAAGGGCAATACCATCTTCATCATCAAGTACACCTGTAAATATTTCGTAAGGATAACCATCAAGCAAACCAACAAATGCGACCCATTTTTCTTTATTGTTTTGAAAACGTACAACATCGCATTCCAAACTCCTGGGACGAACTTCTGTGACAGTTGGTATACATTTCTTACATTCCTCTTCTTTTCGGCTTTCTTTAGTTTGGATGAGCACTCCTGAGCGGCTACCATCTCTATATACAGTACATCCTTTGCATCCACATTTCCATGCTTCAATATAGAGTTGGTTGACCAAATCTTCTGAGGCGTCAGCTGGAAGGTTGATAGTAACACTTATTGAATGATCAACCCATTTCTGGATTGCACCTTGCATCTTAACTTTTTCTATCCAGTCAACATCATTTGCTGTTGCTTTATAGTATGGTGATACTCTTACGAGATTCTCTATTTCTTTTTGTGAATATTTCTTTTCTGTATCATACCCATTTACTTTCATCCAAGTAAGGAATTTTGGATGATATACCATATATTCTTCGAATGAATCTCCAGTCTCGTCAATATAGTCCACATGTGCGTTTGTGTCATGAGGATTTACTTTACGTCTTCTTGTATAAACAGGTAGGAATACTGGCTCAATTCCAGATGTCGTTTGTGTCATGAGGCTCGTTGTCCCTGTTGGTGCAATGGTTAGACAAGCAATGTTTCGACGACCATATTTTTTCATATCTTCATATAGTTCAGGGTCTGTTGCCTTGATACGCCCTATGAATGGATTGTCCTTTTCTCGTTCTGCATTATATACATTGAAAGCGCCTCTTTCCTTTGCCATAATAACAGATGAGCGGTATGCTTCTATTGCAATTGTCTTGTGAACTTCTGTTGAGAAATAGGTGGCTTCTGGAGTCCCATAAGTCAAACCAAGAGCGGCAATCATATCCCCTTCAGCTGTAATACCCACACCTGTTCTGCGCCCCTTACTACTCTTGTCCCATATCTTCTTCCATAGATAACGTTCTGTTTCTTTCACTTCATCGCTCTCCGGATCTCTGTTTATTTTGTCAAGAATCATTTGAATCTTTTCAAGTTCGAGGTCAATGATATCATCCATGATACGCTGTGCCTTGCCTACATGGATTCTAAATTTCTCAAAGTTGAATGTTGCATTCTTAGTAAAAGGATTATCCACATAAGAATATAGGTTGATAGCTAGTAGTCGGCAACTATCATAAGGACATAGTGGAATTTCTCCGCAAGGGTTAGTAGAGATGGTCTTATATCCTAAATCTGCATAGCAGTCTGGTACAGATTCTTTGATTATTGTATCCCAGAACAATACCCCAGGTTCGGCGCTCTTCCATGCATTGTGTACTATTTTTTTCCATATAGCAGAAGCATCGGCTTGCTTGGAAATATATGGAGTTGCAGAGTCGATTGGGAACTGTTGTGTGAATGTTTTGCCTTCTATTGCTGCCTCCATAAAGTCATCAGTCACTCTCACGCTTACGTTGGCTCCAGTTACTCTACCTTCGGTCATTTTTGCATCAATGAAGGCTTCTGAGTCTGGATGTTTAATAGAAACAGATAACATTAATGCTCCTCTACGGCCATCCTGAGCGACTTCGCGTGTGGAGTTACTGTACCTTTCCATGAATGGAACTATTCCTGTACTTGTAAGTGCAGAATTCTTTACAGGTGTTCCTGCAGGACGAATATGTGACAGGTCATGTCCAACTCCTCCTCTGCGTTTCATTAATTGTACTTGTTCTTCATCAATACGTATGATTGCTCCATATGAGTCGGCAGAACCATCAAGTCCAATTACAAAACAGTTTGATAGAGATGCAACTTGATTGCTATTGCCTATTCCTGTCATTGGACTTCCTGCTGGAACGATATATTTAAAATGGTCTAAAAGGTCAAATACTTCTTGCGCACTCATTGGATTTTTATATTTTTGTTCAATGCGTGCTATTTCATTGGCTATTCTCCAATGCATATCAATAGGTGACTTTTCAAAAATATTTCCGAAAGAATCTTTCATAGCGTATTTTGTAACCCAAACTCTTGCTGCGAGTTCATCACCGTCAAAATACTCTAAAGAAGCATTGAAGGC
>JAGHSE010000234.1 GCA_018066015.1 Candidatus Colivivens equi | reverse complement strand
TCAAGAATTACGAATCAAAGGCTGAATTACCCAATGAGCTGTCTTGCCTATACTCTTGTATAGTGATGCCATTTCCTTCTCTTTTGCAGTAGTCTCTTTTGATGACTCAATAGCAAATCCTGCTTGTTGCATCAGCATCTGACTTTGTTTCTCAATTTTTATTTCTAGATATAATTCCACATAACATATTATATCGAAGAACACTTCTGGGGCAAATTGCTTCTTCACTGCCATCAGATATTGTCCTTCTTTTGTAGATGAGAACGTGCCCTGACGTATTGCAGATAATGTCTGCACATCCACACTGATACTATGATCCATCCAATCATAAATTCTCTTCTCCCCATAAGAAAACAATACCATAAACAGCACAAGGAACATCACAAGTGTGAATACCAAATGGATTGTAGGATCAAATAGTGATAAGTTATGAGAGTAATGAATTATGATAGAAGGAACCAAATATAGCCAGAAAAATATCAAATCACGTTTCTTGCGGTAAAATAAGAGAGTTACTGCACCAGTAAACGCAGCGCATCCCATGTGCATTATGGCAATACCAAAACCTCGGAAAATAGCAGTACCAATCATCATGTCAGGATTGCCAATTAAGTACATGATATTTTCGAGAAAAGCAAAACCACTCCCTGATGCAGCGCCATAAATCAAAGTTTCTGGCAGAAAATATATTTTTTTTCTTGCAATCAACCAAATAATTATACTACTCTTCAATACTTCTTCAATAACAGGCGAGACAGCATCTGAATTCCAATCAAAAAATCTGCATAGTCCCAACATCAAGGCTGCTGCCAATGCTCCGTAAACGAAACACGCAACAAAGTGTAGCCATTTCGTCACAGCAAAACTGTCAAACAGTTTCAGCATAATGAAATAGAGTCCTAATGGAAGTATTGATATCAGTATTGACATATTAGTACACCCTCTCTCCCCCTTTATTTAGTATCCACAATATCAAACGTAACTCTCTGATTAGCTATTGTAGCACGGAACTGTCCTGGTTCAAGTACCCAATTCAAGTTATTATCCACAAAAGCCAAATCTGATGGTTTAATACTCAATGTCACTGTCTTGCTTTCATGAGGAAGAAGGTTTACTTTATCAAATGCCCGCAAACGCTTTATGTCTGGAGTGAGTGATGCTACCAAATCAGACACAAACAAGAGTATTGGTTCCTTTACCTCACGTTCTGAGTTGTTGACAACATCAACGGTAAATGTGATTTTGTCAGCCTTCACGTCTGCTTTTAAGTTTGAATACTTTACGTCAGAATATGATAGTCCGTATCCAAACGCCCATTGTACAGTAGTGTTTGCTTCATAATTATATGCCCCTGGCATAGTTTCGACATACTCACAAGGTTTGCAGTCGTATGTAATAAACGAACCATGATTCTTTGGATAAGTGTAAGGCATACGTCCCGAGAAGTTAGCATCTCCTGCAATCAAATTCGCCAAAGCATCTCCTCCATAATTACTTGGAAGGAAAGTGTGTATGATAGCAGTAACAAGAGGTTCTATTTCCTTGATAAGACGCGGACGACCTTCATTGAGAATTAAAATAATTGGTTTTCCAAACTTTGCCAGCGACTTCACCATTTCTATCTGGTTATGTGAAAGATTGAGGTCATCTATATTACCAACCGTTTCACAATATGAGTTTTCACCTATGCAAGCCACTATCACATCTATATCTGCTGGTACTTCTACAGGTTCACTTGCAATATCCATATTGAAATTACGTGGGCTGTATTTTACAAAATCTTTCAGTATCACATTGTTTTTACCGTATTTTACCACCAAACCTTCATAGAAGGTATGATATTTACCAATCTGTCTGCACACCTCATCAGTGCGATCACCTTGCCATGTGTATGACCAGCCACCATTCATCGGACGGAAATTATTTGCATTTGGTCCACAAACTAAAATTTTCTTTTCTTTTGCCAAAGGTAGTATTGAGGATTTGTTTTTCAACAACACTATACACTCCTCCGTCATCTTAAGAGCCTCCTGAGCAAATTTCTCACTTCCATAATCAGGATAGAGCGACACGAGTGTTGGACTTTTCTTGCCTTTTGCAGGTTTATCATATGGAATGTCCCAAGTAGAACGGTCTAGAAGTCCCAATCGTAGTTTCAAACGCAAAATTCGGGCAACTGCATCATCAATACGTTTCATAGACACACGACCTTCGTTGACAAGTTCAATCAACAACGGACAGAAATCTGTTGAGTAAGGATCCATAGTCATGTCAATACCTGCATTGATAGCCAAACCTATAGCATCTTTTTTATTAGCTGCAATATGGTCTCGTTTCCATAGATTATCGATATCAGCCCAATCTGTCACAATCATTCCATCCCAATGTAAACCTTCTTTTACCCACTCTGTCAGCAATTTATGATTAGCATGGAACGGAACTCCATTATTATTACCTGAATTTACCATCAAACTTAATGCCCCAGCCTCAATACAAGCCTTGAAAGGTTGGAAATATTTTTCCATAAGTTCTCTGTCTGTAACACTTGAAGGTGTTCGGTCCTTACCACTCACTGCAGCACCATATGCCATATAGTGTTTAATACATACTGCAACATTGTTCATACCAATATGTTCACGGTCATCCCCCTGAAGTCCACGTGTCACAGCCGAAGCCATTTTAGCATTTACCAACACGTCTTCTCCATAACTTTCCCACATACGAGGCCACAGAGGTGAACGAGCCAAGTCCATCACTGGGGCATACACCCAAGGTATCAGACACGCACGACTTTCGTAAGCCGTAATCTGACCTATTCTGTATGGTATGTTTATATTAAAACTTGCTGCCTGACCTATTTCCTGAGGGAACAATGTGGCACCCCACGAATAACTTGCACCATGTATTTGGTCAACACCATATATTTCCGTAATACCATTACATTGTTCGTATGATGCCTTATTCAAATTTCTGATTATGTCTGACCACACTTTTGGATTGGGAGCCAAACCTTCTGGTACGTTCAGTATAGAACCTACTTTCCATGTACTAAACACATCATTGACGGCTGTTGCCGAGAGTTTACCTCCAGCTAACGATGCTACAGACTGATTGCTCGGAACATTGCTATCACTTGAACGTTGAGCAACCTTATCTATTGCTAGTTCACACATCTGACCTACCTTTTCTTCTAGTGTCATCTTTGCCACCACTGAACTGATGTACTCTTCTCGCTGTTGTTCACTAGCACTCTTAGGTAACTGTAATGTCTGAGCTGAAAGTAGTATGCTGTATGCAGACTGCAAACAGAGCATCAATATCCATTTTATATGCGAATGCTCACTATTTGGTTTTGTATAATCAAACATAAATTGTTTTTTTTAATTGTAAATAGTACTTAGTATGATAAATAATTATTTTTCTGCAAAGATGCAAAAAAAAAACGACAACGACAAAAAAATTAACGACAACGTCAATTAGCTTGCAGAACAAACCTGATACTAGCGTTTTAGCTCCCTAGAACAGAGAGCAACGCATTCCTTGGAATAGGCCAAAGTGCCCCCTGCATGAAACATTAGAAAGAAATAGTTGTCATTGACGTTGACCGGAAAACAACTAACTATTACACCCAAAATAACTAGCGGTCTCGTCCAGCATAACTAGCGGTCTCGCAGGGCTAAAGAAGCGGTCTCGTAAGCCATAACTAGCTGTCTCGTAAGGCAAAACGAGGCATGGTGTAAATCCAATTACAAGCAACATAGAACAAGGGGGGACAACACTTGCAGAGCAAGCCTTCATTAGTCGCAGATGTTTAATAAACAAGTCGCACTTAACAATGAAAGTTAAAGTTGATTGTTAACTCTGCCCAAGTTGGCTGTTGTCTTGGTCCGAGTTCAACGCTATAAAATGCCTTTGATTTATTGAAAATTGAAAAATTTTTCAAAAAAATGAAAATTAACTCGACCTTCTCTACCTACACACTTAACTCATTGATACACAATACAAATGTTGGTAGAGTTAGAGGTAGATATAGGGTAGAGAAGGTAGAGTTAAAAATCAACTTTTTTGAAAAAATTGTGGATTTTGAGCATTATTTTATTATCTTGGTACTTAATTATAATATTTAACGGTGTAATGGAAATTTAATGGTGACTTGTTTAGAAGAAAACTAATCTCCACCCCTATGATTTTTGCAGATATTCTCTGCAACATACACAATTACACCTATGTGTTCTGCAACAATCCCAGGCGATAAACAAAGATAAACCTTTTGACAAAACAAAACATTGAAGGAATGCGTGTTGCGTTCTGTTCCAAGAACACTTTGTGCCTGTTTAATGCTTGCTCTGCAAGCTAGTTGACGTTGTCGTTTTTGAAAGACCCTCTGCGTGAGATAAAATAGTCAACTAAAACTAAAACTAAAACTAAAACTTTTTATTATCTTTGCAAAAAATACTCAAAAAATGAATATATCAATAGCAGGAACTGGTTATGTAGGGTTGAGTCTGGCAACACTTTTGGCTCAGAAAAATCATGTAATAGCAGTAGATGTAATACCGGAAAAAGTAGATTTCATCAACCAACGTAAATCACCCTTGCAGGATGATTATATAGAACAGTACCTAGCAGAACGTGAATTAGACCTGACGGCCACTCTAGATGGAGAATCTGCATACAGAGACGCTGATTTTGTTGTGATTGCTGCCCCTACCAATTATGACCCGAAACAAAATTTCTTTGACACAACTCATGTTGAGGATGTGATTGATATGGTTCTCAAGGTCAACCCCGATGCGGTGATGGTAATTAAGAGTACTGTGCCAGTAGGATATACCGAACATATCAGAAAGACATTCTCTTACCGAGAACGTATGAGCGACGGGTCTATGCGTATAGCAGTTCCCAACATAATTTTCGCACCTGAGTTTTTGCGCGAGAGTAAAGCACTATACGATAACCTCTATCCTAGCAGAATTATAATTGGAGCAGACAAAGACAATCCTCAACTCCTACAAGCAGCACACACTTTTGCTCGTTTACTACAAGAGTGCGCCATCAAAGAAGATATTCCAACTCTTTTTATGGGTTCCACTGAGGCAGAGGCTGTGAAACTATTTGCCAACACATATTTAGCACTTAGAGTCAGTTTTTTCAACGAACTCGACACTTATGCAGAAATGAAACACCTTGACCCAAAGGCTATCATCGACGGTATAGGACTTGATCCTCGTATTGGCACCCACTATAATAATCCTTCATTTGGATATGGTGGTTATTGTCTTCCAAAAGACACGAAACAATTACTGGCTAATTTCCGTGATGTACCTGAAAATCTGATAGAAGCTATTGTCAATTCAAACAGAACTAGAAAAGATTTCATAGCCGAACAAGTATTGAGTCGAGCTGGATATTACACAGCCAGTTCGCCTTACGACAGCGAGAAAGAAAAGAACGTCACAATAGGTGTTTACAGATTGACCATGAAATCCAATTCCGACAACTTCCGTCAAAGTAGTATTCAAGGCATCATGAAACGTGTAAAGGCAAAGGGCGCAAATGTTATCATCTACGAACCAACACTAAAAGACGGCACCACATTCTTCGGAAGTCAGATAACAAACGACTTGGAATATTTTAAACACCATTCCGATGCCATCATTGCAAATAGATATAACACTTGTTTAGATGATGTAAAAGAAAAAGTTTACACTCGTGACATATTCAAGCGCGATTAAGCCTTTCGTCAATATGAATTATAAAATAAGAAACACTAATTTTATAATATTATGCAAAGAAATATAATTATCACCGGTGGAGCTGGATTTATTGGCTCACATGTAGTAAGATTATTTGTCAACAAATATGCAGACTATAATATCATTAATGTTGACAAACTTACCTATGCAGGAAATCTGGAGAACCTCACAGACATTGAAGACATGCCAAACTACAAGTTCGTGCGCGCTGATATTTGTGATTTTGATGCTATGCTACATCTTATGCAAGATGAAAAAGTTGACGGAATTATTCATCTCGCTGCTGAAAGTCATGTTGACAGAAGTATCAAAGACCCATTCACATTTGCAAGAACCAATGTCTTAGGTACACTCTCGCTCCTCCAGGCGGCGAAACTCTACTGGGAAAGTCTGACTGAGAAATACGAAGGAAAACGATTCTACCACATCTCTACCGACGAAGTGTATGGAGCATTACAAATGACCAATCCCGAAGGCATAGAACCACCATTCACTACTACGGCATCTTCCAGCCAACATCATCTCGCTTATGGTACTGATTTCTTCTATGAAGACACAAAATATATGCCTCATAGTCCTTATTCAGCAAGTAAAGCCAGCAGTGATCATTTTGTGCGTGCTTTCCACGATACATATGGTATGCCTACTATCGTGACAAACTGCTCAAACAACTACGGACCTTATCAGTCCCCTGAAAAACTCATACCTTTATTCATCAATAACATACGCCACCGAAAACCTCTGCCAGTATATGGTAAGGGAGAAAATGTACGTGACTGGTTGTATGTAGAAGACCATGCCCGAGCTATTGATATCATTTTCCATAAAGGCACCATAGCAGAAACTTACAATATCGGAGGTTTCAACGAATGGAAGAACATTGACATCATTCAAGTTGTCATCAACACCGTTGACCGCATACTCGGAAGGAAAGAAGGAGAAGACCTCAACCTCATTACTTATGTGACAGACCGTCTTGGTCACGATGCACGTTACGCCATTGACTCCACAAAACTCCAGAAAGAACTTGGTTGGGAACCATCACTACAGTTTGAGGAAGGAATTGAAAAAACCGTTCGTTGGTATCTTGACCATCAAGAATGGCTTGACAACGTCACTTCAGGCGACTACCTCAAGTATTACGAAAAAATGTACGGATAAACATCTCATGCAACTTTACAAGGAAAATATACGTCAAATTATATGAATACTTTTTTTACAAGGATAAAAACTTGTATTCATTAGTTTGGTAATTGATTAAGACACTAACCTGAGACAGGTATAG
>JAGHSE010000265.1 GCA_018066015.1 Candidatus Colivivens equi | reverse complement strand
CAAAACTTAAAGACCAATATTAGTCTAGTTTTATTTTGTCAATTACCATAAAAAGATTAATTTTGTAGTGATGAATTCTAACGAACAAAATTAACTTGGCTTTACTATTATATGAAAAAAGTATTTGTTTCAGGGTGCTACGACTTACTACATAGTGGTCATATTGAATTTTTCAGAAACGCTTCTGAATACGGTGAACTCTACGTTGGAATTGGTTCTGACAAAACCATACTGGAATATAAGCACCACAAGACTCTTTACAGTGAAACTGAGAGGTTATTTATGGTGCAAAGCATCCGTTATGTCAAAGAGGCTTTCATCAATCAAGGTTGTGGCATTCTAGACTTTTTACCAACTTTAGACATCGTACAACCTGACATTCTTATTGTAAACACCGATGGCGATTCACCATTAAAACGCCAAGTTTGTCAAGAGAGAAATATTGAATATATCGTTCTTAATCGTACTCCTCAAAAAGGCCTCACTCCTCGTTCTTCTACTGAACTAAAAAAGTCATCATGCCATTTACCTACTCGTTTAGACCTTGCTGGCACATGGATTGACCAACCTTATGTTAGTTGTCATGCTCCTGGATGGGCTATTACTATTTCTCTTGAGCCCACATTTGAAATTAGAGAACGATGCGGACTATCTACTTCTACTCGTAATCTGATTAAACGTATTTGGCCAATTCAACTGCCCAACATGGATCCTGAGACTCTTGCTAGATTGGTATTTTGTTTTGAGAATCACCCTGAACGAGATGATGGCATCATTAGTGGTGCCCAAGATGCAATAGGTATCTGCATTCCTGGTTTATGCCGACACTATTACAACAACCATTTTTGGCCTGAAAAGATTGAGACTTGCACAGACGAATCCGTGCTGTCGTGGTTAGAGAATCATTTGGTTTTGATTCCTATGTCTCCACGTTCTCATGATTGTAGTGTAATAGAAGGAAAAGACATCTGTGTTGATAAGGTAAAGGCATTAACTAATGCTGCTGATATATGTTGGGATGGTATTATCAACAAAGACTTAAATAATTTCGCCAAAGGTTATAAATCTTCGTTTGAAGCACAAGTATCAATGTTTCCTCGTATGATACAAGGAAATGTGCAATCTTTCATTGACAAATACTCATCTTATAATGATGTACTCGCATGGAAAATGCCTGGTGCTGGTGGTGGTGGTTATCTTGCTTGTGTTGTGACTGACACAGCTACTTTTATTCAAAAAAATAAAGAGGCCTTCCAATTAACAATCAGACGACCTTAGTATCGAGTGAAAAGGATGTGTCAATCATATCGTACTTCTATACCACTCAAACAAACGCTGAACTCCATCTTCTATTTCTATTTTATGTGTCCAACCGAATGAGTGGAGTTTGGATACATCAATAAGTTTGCGCATCGTTCCATCTGGTTTAGACTCATCAAATTCTACTACACCCTGAAAATCCACCACATTCACTATCAGGTTTGCTAACTCTTTTATTGTAATTTCCTTACCCGTTCCAACGTTAATATGGCAATTCCTTATTTCTCCTAAAGCTGGTATTGCCCCCCCTCGTCCTGACGATTCGTTTCGGTCCACTTTTCCTTCTGCTGTAACTCCGTAATGTACTGACGAATATTTCTCTATACCTATTACATCTTTAAAATTTACATTCAACAACAAATGAACTGATGCATCTGCCATGTCTTCTGACCACAAAAATTCACGAAGTGGCTTTCCTGTACCCCACAGTACTACCTTGTTTTCATATATGCCATATTCTGACAAAACATCAATGATAGTCTGTTGGTCAGCATTACCATTTACACCTTTTACAGGACGTGCATTCAGGTCATTACTGATTTTCTGCCAGTCACCTTCGTGCAAGAGTTTGGAGAGATAAATTTTGCGCATCATTGCTGGCATCACATGGCTGTTTTCCAAATGAAAATTATCATTCGGACCATACAAATTTGTGGGCATCACTGCAATAAAATTGGTTCCATACTGCAAATTATAACTCTCACACATCTTCAATCCTGCAATTTTTGCGATAGCATATTCCTCGTTTGTATATTCTAGTGGTGATGTAAGCAAACAATCTTCACGCATTGGTTGAGGAGCATTCTTGGGATATATACAGGTAGAACCCAAAAACAATAGTTTCTTGACTCCATGTGCGTATGCTTCACTTATGACATTACACTGTATTTTCATGTTCATCATAATAAAGTCCGCCCTATATAGTGAATTTGCCATAATTCCTCCTACAAATGCCGCCGCCAATACTACTGCCTCTGGTTGTTCCTCATCAAAAAAGCGTTTCACTGCCAACTGGTCTGTCAAGTCAAGTTCTTTATGTGTTCGTCCTACTAGATTTGTATAACCACGCTTCATCAAATTGTTCCAAATAGCAGAGCCAACTAGCCCTCGGTGTCCTGCTACATAGATCTTTGTATTCTTATCCATTATCATTCTAAAAACACTTTTACTGATCGTCTATTTCACTATACCTTTTTCCAAATATTCTGCCAAGTTAGTACGGACCTTCTGTGCAACACCTTCACCAGCTACCTTCGCCATGTCTGACTCTACCATCAATTTGACTAATTGTTCAAATGATGTTTTTGAAGGATTCCAGCCCAATTTAGCCTTGGCTTTTGTAGGATCGCCCCATAAGTTCACTACGTCTGTAGGACGATAGAAGTCTTTACTTACTGCCACGACAGTCTTACCTATTAGACGCTTTGGCCCTGCCACACATATTCCTATTTCATCCATTCCTTCCCCCCTGAACTCTATTTCCATTCCTGCATATTTAAATGCCAAATACGCAAATTCGCGCACACTATGCTGAACTCCTGTTGCTATTACAAAATCTTCTGCTTGTCTATTTTGCAATATCAACCACATACATTCTACGTAATCTTTTGCATAACCCCAATCACGAAGAGATGACAGGTTCCCTAAATATACACATTCTTGCACTCCTTGAGCTATTCGTGCTGCGGCTAAAGTAATTTTTCGAGTAACAAATGTCTCACCTCGGCGCTCACTTTCATGATTAAACAGAATTCCTGAACAACAGAACATATTATATGCTTCTCTATATTCTTTCACAATCCAGAATCCATATAATTTTGCTACTGCATAAGGGGAATATGGATGAAATGGGGTATTTTCATTCTGTGGTACTTCTTCTACCTTACCATACAATTCTGATGTACTTGCCTGATAAATCCTACAACTATTTTCAAGACCACATGCCCGCACGGCTTCCAACACTCGTAATACACCTGTAGCATCTATATCAGCAGTAAATTCTGGCGAGTCAAACGAAACTTGAACATGACTCTGGGCTGCCAAATTATATATTTCGTCTGGCTGAACCATTGATACTACCTTCACTATTGACATAGAATCTCCCAAGTCGGCATAATGCAAATGAAAATGCGGTTTGCCCTCTAAGTGCGCAATGCGTTCTCTGTAATCAACTGAACTCCTACGAATTATTCCATGCACATCATAGCCCTTTTCAAGCAAAAATTCTGCAAGATAACTACCATCTTGACCTGTAACTCCTGTTATCAGAGCGGTTTTCATAGTCTTTAATGATTTTGGCCTATCTAATTCAATGCCAAACGTTTCTTCTATCAAGTCTAATGTTCGTCTTGAGATACCAACTTTTCCCGACAACCAACGACTTACAACTGTCTCATCCTTACCTATTCTGGTAGCAAACTCTCTTTGACTAATTCCTTGTTGCTGAAGTATTCCTTTTATTAAAGTTGTTGTGTCATTACTTTTCATACAAAACTATTTTTTGCAAAGTTAACGCAACTATTCGACTTGACAAAATATTTTCAAGCAAAATTTTTAACTTAACATTCTCTTATCAAATCATCCACTTATGACACAAATAAAAAAAAGTCCGCCAATTATACAT
>JAGHSE010000097.1 GCA_018066015.1 Candidatus Colivivens equi | reverse complement strand
AAACAACTCTATAAAAACGATATAACTGGAGCATCTATACATAAAAACGATTTAACCATATTATCATTACCATCCGCCAAAAGTAATTGGATAGAATTCGAAAAGAGCGTAAAATATGATTGTACATCTAATTGGGTATACATTTCATATAAATTAAATAATGGGAATGAAATTATTGACAAGGCTATAAAAATACTGAAATCATTTAAATCAGTTATTGAGAAGAAAACAACAATAACCACGGAATATTCTTATTGGATTAAAGGGAAAGGACGTATTGCCAAATGTGGGGATTTTGGTAATCCGAAAAAAGTTACAATAATCGAGTTGGCTGATTTCATTTCTCCCTCTACAAGGATACAAGAAGTCACCGAAAAAGAATATCTTGCATATTTGAAAGAAAAAGCAAGATTGGAGGAAATTGCACGAAAAACGAAAGAGGAAAAGATTTACAATGAATTTGTTGCTAATCTAAAGCCACAATGTTTAAGTATCGCCAATCGCGCAGCATCAGATTCTATATCCAAATTGTTCAGAAAAATGGAAGAAATCCGCTATGTTAATCAGATAGAAGCAGGACAATATAATTCATTAATCCACTCAGAGTTATCAAATGCAGACGAGCAAACGAAATTATATGTCGACTTCCCGATAGAAAGTGAATTGTTTGTTGATGCCCCTGAAGAAGAAAAAGATACAATTATATCCTATATTTTGAATCTCTCAAGAAATGGAATTTTACAAGATGCTTATGTCATAGAACCAACGACAAAACGCAAGTGTGAAGTAGGAGAATGGATGAGTACGTCTATTGATGTCCATATAGAAAGATTATCGTTTGATGTGGTCAAAAATAAAGACACTTGGAAAATGGCAGATAAAAAAGCAGTAATGCCTCAAGCATATAGTTCTTATATCATCCAAGTTGCCAATAATGTTTTAGCCAACAACAAAAAGGCAAAAAAACAAAAAGTAGATTTAATGATATTAAAATTTAATAACGAGCTAAAAGGTATTTGGCATATTCAAGTCAATCCAACAAACAATAGTTTCTTCAACTATATTGTGCTTGATTAAATTTATCGTATTCAGTGAATTCAAGATTAATAATATTTTTTGTACCCAGATTACATCAGTATCAGCAAGGGGAGAGCAATCTCCTCTTGCTTTTTATAGCATAAATTAGCATCGTGGGAGCGCAACATAACATCAACATAACATTGCTGTACTGCTCTCAACCTTTTCCTATTTTCTACCTATTCGCGGTTATGCAGCGAAAGTGCAATTGCATTCTCGTTTAAAAATGCCATGGCGGAATGGCGGAATGCACAAGTCGTTGAAAATCTGTCAATTAACTCAATCCGCCAATCCGCCACTGGCGGATTAGGCACTTTTGAACATTTTGTAGTTATTTTCTTCCAAATGCCCGTGGAGCAATTTAATAAAAAGGGTTATTTTTCGCATAGCGATAAAATAGTGGTAGCGACTTGTCGCAGATTGTTTGTTGCTTGCCGAAATAAGAATTTTCCATTTTCCACTCAAAAAGTTTGCATATATGCAAAAAAAATTGTAACTTTGCGCCCAAAATAAAATATATGTCCAAACTACAAATAAATATTTTAGATTTTTTAGTCAGTTGCATAGGTGCATTTGCTGAACGATTCTCTTTAACAAATCAGGCATCTTATTCTTATTTGTCAGAGTATAAGGGACTTGATTTCTTGCTCAATCATTATGCAGCAGAACATACCTTGTCCATTGAGGATGCGGTGGATGATATTACGACTATTTGTCATCGAAATGGAGGAGGATTGCTATGATAAAACTTTTCCATGGTAGTAATATGGCAATTGATGTTATTGACCTGACAAAAGGCAGACGGGGCAAGGATTTCGGGCAGGGTTTTTATTTGTCGGCAGATAAAAATCAAGCCATGCAAATGGCTCAAACTACGGTTGAACGTAACGGTGGTGGAGTTCCAACGGTTACGACCTTTTTATTGGATGAGACACAATTAAATGACCCGACATTGCATATATGTCGCTTTGAGGATTATTCCGCAGAGTGGGCTTTGTTTGTGGTAAAGAACAGGACTAATCGCACGGAGATACAAGTGCATGATTATGATATTGTTTACGGTCCTATTGCAGATGACCGGGTAGGTCCACAGATTAGGCGTTTTCAAAATAAATGGATAAGTGCGGATGTACTGATGGAAGAATTAAAGAATGTACGTCCTACTTTTCAGTATTTCTTTGGAACAGAAAAGGCAATTGCTTTATTGAAAAAAGAGTGAGCGAGATGGAGCAACATAGGAAAGATGTGCAGTTTCAAATAGAGTGCTTAACACAGGAACTGATTCAAATGCTGATGGAAGATTATGGCTATTCCATCCCTCAGGCGATGGAGGTGCTTTATCAATCTAAAACATTTGCTAAATTAGAAAATGAAGCCGCCGGATTATATTATCAAGGGGCGGTATATATTTACGATTTATTGCAAGAAGAATTAAAACATACAATATGAACAAGTTTAACGAATACAAACAGTTGGATTTGCCGGGAATGAGCAAGGATATTCTGGCAGAGCGGGAGAAAGACCATTTGGCAGAAAAAGCCGTTAAAGGCGGTGAATCGGGGAAGCCCAAGGGGCAATTCATTTTCTTTGAGGGTCCCCCTTCGGCTAACGGTATGCCGGGTATTCACCACGTGATGGCGCGTACGATAAAAGATACTTTCTGCCGCTTCAAGACCATGCAAGGTTACGAGGTACGCCGCAAGGCCGGTTGGGACACCCACGGTCTGCCGGTTGAGTTGGGTGTGGAGAAGATGTTAGGTATCACCAAAGAAGATATAGGCAAGAAAATAAGCGTTGACGAATACAACGCCGCCTGCCGTCGCGAGGTGATGAAATATACCAAAGAATGGACTAACCTGACTAAGCAGATGGGTTACTGGGTCGATTTGGAAAATCCGTATATCACTTTTGATAACAAGTATATCGAGACGCTGTGGTACCTGCTGAAAGAACTGTACAAGAAGGGCTTTTTGTACAAAGGTTATACCATTCAGCCTTATTCGCCGGCTGCGGGAACAGGTTTGTCTTCGCACGAACTGAACCAACCCGGTTGCTACCGCGATGTGAAAGATACGACGTGTACGGTGCAGTTCCGTATCAAGGAGAGCAGTATCATCGTGC
>JAGHSE010000059.1 GCA_018066015.1 Candidatus Colivivens equi | reverse complement strand
GTATAATTATTGTCAAAAAGGAGAAAGAAAAAAAATAATAATTTATGAAGTTATTTAACACAAATTTCGTCTTTATGATTAAGTGAATCTATCCATTTTAAATATATGAAAATGAAAAAACTTTTTTTAGTTGCAGTCGGCATGTTGTTCGCCGCAAGTAGTATGGCACAGCAGATGCCATCTATTCCGATTGACCCTCAAGTCAGGATCGGTAAATTAGACAACGGAATGACTTATTACATTCGTCACAATGAATGGCCAGAACAAAGAGCAGATTTCTACATCGCTCAGAAGGTTGGTAGTATGCAGGAAGAGGAAAACCAAAGAGGTTTGGCGCACTTCCTTGAACACATGTGTTTCAATGGTACCACACACTTTCCTGGTGATGGTCTAAAGAATTATCTTGAAAGTATCGGAGTAAAATTTGGTGAAAACCTTAATGCCTATACTAGTTTTGACGAAACAGTATATAATATCAATAATGTACCAGTGATTAGCAATCCTGCTGCTCTTGATTCTTGCTTGCTTATTCTTCATGACTGGAGTCACGACCTTTTGCTTGAAGGCAAAGAAATAGATAAGGAGCGTGGTGTCATCAACGAGGAATGGCGTATGCGCAGTAGTGCTCAGCAACGTCTTTATGAAAAGTTATTCCCTATCCTATATAAAGACAGCAAGTATGCCAACCGCATGCCAATTGGTACAATGGATATTGTGATGAATTTCCCTTACGATGCAATCCGTAGTTATTACAAGAAGTGGTATCGTCCTGATCTTCAGGGTATCATAGTCGTAGGAGATGTAGATGTTGACCAAGTAGAACAGAAAATCAAAACTATGTTTGCCGACATCAAACCTGTAGAGAATGCAGCAGAAAGAGTCTATTTCCCTGTAAACAAAAATAAAGAACCGATTTTCGCTGTAGGAAAGGACAAAGAACAACCTCGTTCTATGGTTTATTTTATGTGGAAACAAGATGCCACTCCTGATGCTGAGAAGGGAAGTCTCGGGTATCTACTTGAACAATATGTAGAAAATGCCATCAGTTCAATGTTTGACGGTCGTATCAACGAAATACTGATGAAAGAAAATCCTCCATTCATTTCTGGAGGCATGGGCTATGGTGACTATCTTGTAGCAAAAACAATGGATAACTTCATTGCAATGTCACTCTTTAAAGACAATGGTCACAAAGATGCTATCAAGGCTATCTACCGCGAAGTTCTCCGCGCTCATCGTCACGGATTTACTGAAAGTGAATATATCCGTTTCAAGGAAGAGTTGAAGTCTTCACTTGATAACCAATACGAAAGACGTAATAAGATTTCCAACACATCATTCTGCTCTGAATACTACCGCCATTTCCTTGACAACGAACCTATTCCTGGTATAGAATGGGAACATCAGGTTTATCCTACTCTCATGGACCAAATTCCTCTTGATATTGTCAATCAAGCATTCCAATCAGACTCTCTTGACCAAAATCTCGCAATCATGATGATGCTCCCTGATAAAGAAGGTATAGTAGAACCAACAAAAGATGAAATACTTAACCTTCTCAAGGAAGTAGAAGCTGAAGATATTGAGGCTTACAAAGAAGAAGTCAGCAACGACCCTCTCGTTGACGTTGCAACTCTTAAGGGCTCAAAGGTAAGCAAACAAGTTGCAGGTCCTTGGGATAGCCAAGTCATTACTCTTGCAAATGGAATCAACATCTATGTAAAGAAAACTGACTACCAGCCAAATAACATATCATTCAATGCTGAAAGCTGGGGAGGTATGTCTCTATACAAAAAGAATTTCAAAGACATTCTCAATATTAGTTTTGCTGGCAATCTCTCTATCGGTGGTTGGGGACAGTTCTCTGCAACTGACTTGCAAAAGAAGCTCGCAGGCAAACAGGTATCATGCTCTCCATCAATCGGAATACGTTCTGAAGGTCTTAATGGAAGATGTGTGACAAAGGATCTTGAAACCCTCCTTCAACTCATCTACTTGCAGTTCACTGCTCCTCGTAAGGATGATGCCGCATTTGCTTCTACTGTACAACGCTCAAAGAGTCAACTTCAAAATGCAGAACTTCAACCAACTTCAGCATTGCAAGACTCTATCATAAGTACTCTTTATAACAATAATGAATATGCTCATCGCACAAAGGCTGCCGACTATGATATCATCAGTTATGATGAAGCTTTGAAGTTCTACAAGGAACGTTTCGCAAACGCAGCTGATTTCACATTCTTCTTCACAGGCGACATTGACATTGAAACTGCAAAACCTCTCTTCGAACAATATCTCGGTTCGCTTCCTGTTTCAAATCAAAAAGAAGACTTCAAGCAAGTTGACCTTAAGTTGACAGACAAGAACGTGACTAACATATTCCAAAGAAAACAAGAAACACCTATGGCATATTGTGTATTCGCATATAAGTCAATGATGGAATATAATCTTAAAAATGAGCTGCAACTCTCAATGCTTGATCAAATCATGAGTATTCTCTTTACAGAAACAGTTCGTGAAGATGAAGGTGGTGCATATAGTGTAAGTGTTTCTTCAGATGTTTCTGACTATCCTGAAAGTCGCGGACTCATCCAAATTGTTCTCCCTACAGCTCCTGAAAAACGTGCAAAAATGACTGAAATTATCAACAATGGTATTGCTAAGTTGGTAGAAGAAGGTCCTAAACCTGAAGTTCTTGAGAAGGTTCGCGAATACATGCTTCGCAGTTATGATGAACAAATCAAGACTAACGGATTCTGGCAAAGTGGTATCATCACTAAAGTTACCGCAAACAAAGATATGATTACTGGCTACACAGATATCGTAAAGGCTGTAACTGCTAACGACATCAAGGTTCTTGCAAAGAAAATTTTGAAGGACGGAAATCGTGTTGAAGTTACGATGACTGATGATAGCAAGAAAGAATAATAATCCGTCAAAGGAATATATTTACTAAAGCCTTTCCGCAAAGGAGGGGCTTTTATTTTTTGCCCATATTATAATGTCTGTAAAAACAATTTATTGAATTTCGTTTTAGATTTCGTTTTATTTTCCTATCTTTGCATCAACTAAAAAGAAATTTATGTCTGATATTTTTTACAATAATGGTGAAAAAATACACCAAGGTCGTATTGAAGTGGTATGTGGGTCTATGTTCTCCGGAAAGACAGAAGAACTGATAAGACGTATGAAACGAGCAAAATTTGCTCACCAGAATGTTACAATCTTCAAACCGGCCATTGATGTAAGATATTCAGAAGAAGATGTGGTAACACATGAAGGCCAAGCCATTAGTTCAACACCCGTTGATAATTCTAGTAGTATTTTACTTTTAGGCTCAGATTGTGATGTAATCGGTATTGATGAAGCACAATTCTTTGACAATAATCTGCCTGCTGTATGCAATGAATTAGCAAAGAAAGGAATAAGAGTAATTGCTGCCGGATTGGATATGGATTTTAAAGGAGAACCATTCGGACCTATGCCCGCACTGATGGCTATTGCTGATGATATAACCAAAGTACATGCTATATGTGTAAAATGTGGTGCACAAGCCTATGTGTCACATCGTTTAGTTGACAATGACAAAAGGGTGTTACTAGGAGAAATGAATGAATATGAGCCTCTATGCAGGGAATGCTATAAAGCAGCACTTAACTCTGAAAAGAAGTAAATTTGAAAAAGTAAATTGTATAATTGGTAAATTATGATGATTTACCAATAAATAATCAAACCGGCTATTCCACACAATAGAGTCATCAAGATAGGATGAATCTTGAATAGTCTTGTACCTACAAAAGCAAATAAAAATAAAATCACACTGACAACAAATTTAAATGGAGTGTCAGTTACTGAGCCAAAATTCTCACTGTTCATCAGTAATATAGCTGCAGCAGCAACAAATCCAACTACGGCAGGACGAAGAAAATAAATTGACGAAGACAAAATAGATGTAGAACCTTGCTTATTATTCTGAGATGCTTTAATGATAATTTTTGAAAGAACCAACATTAATAAAAAAGGCAACCATAATACACTCACAGAAGCTAAAATAGCACCACATACAGCAGCCCATTGTGGCATTCCAGCATGCAATACAGCGGTATAACCTGTATATGTAGCACAATTAATACCTATGGGACCTGGAGTGCTTTGAGATATTGCTACAATATCTGTAAATTCAGAAGCAGTTAACCAACCTTGTTTTTCAACTACTTCGTTGTGGATTAATGATAATATGGCATAACCACCTCCAAAATTGAAGATGCCAATCTTACTGAATGTCAAAAATAATTGCCAAAAAATCATATTCTATATCTTCAATTTACCCCAAATCCAACCAGCAACAAGAGCTACACATACAATCCATATTGGACTTACACCAAACATAGCAATTAACACACAAGAAACAATTGGTATCCATACATTTGACCATGATAGTTTTGCAGTCTTTGCCATTCTGAAACAAGGTGACACTATCAAAGCTACAACAGCAGGACGAACTCCCATAAAGAACTTTTCAACCCAGATATTATCTTTGAAAGTTTGAAAAAACATTGCAATCAACAATATGACGACAATACTCGGCAGTGCGACTCCCATACTACTGATTATTCCTCCAAGTACACCTTTTAGTTTGTTGCCAATATGAGAAGCCATATTAATAGCAAACAAGCCAGGAGAACTTTGTGCTATTGCCAACACATCCATGAATTCCTCTTTACTCAACCATCCTTTCCTATCAACCACTTCGGTTTCCAAGATAGAAATCATGGCGTATCCACCCCCAAGGGTGAATGCGCCAATCTTTGAGAATGTTAGAAACATGTCAGTGTATATAT
>JAGHSE010000400.1 GCA_018066015.1 Candidatus Colivivens equi | reverse complement strand
TGAAAAATTATTACTTATTCGGTGGATTAATAGAACCCACCTATAATAATTCTAAGTCTTACAAATAATGCAGAAAAATAATAACAATTCACAATTAAGTAATCTAACTGAAAAACAATATCTTACTCAGGCCCAGTTAGGAATATACTTAGAATGCGTGAAACGTGAGGGCGAAGAAGTCTATAATTGGACAGTACTCATACACATAACAGGTAGTATGGAACCTGAACGCTTAGCAATTGCTACGCGAAAGGCTTTTGAAGCCCATCCTGCATTATTTGCCAAAATAGAAGAAGATAAGGATGGAGTTCCGATGATGAAGTATGTAGCTCCAGAGGTTACAGAAGATAACTATAATATTATTCATACAACCGAGAAATACCTTCATGAACATAAACATGAAATACCAAAGCCGTTTGATTTGAAAAGGGATAGATTGTTTAGAGTGACAATCTATGTGACTGAACAAAAGGTGTATCTTTGTTTAGACTTTCATCATATTGTGAGTGATGGAACAACTTTTCATGCTTTATGCGAGGATATAGGACGTGCATATAGAGGCGAAGAACCCGAAGGAGAAATAGTTACGGGGTTTGATATTGCCAAACAAGAAATACAGATGCGCTCCACTGAAGCATGGCTACGAGCAAAGAAATGGTATCATACTGAGTTTGAGGGTGTAGAGGGAATTACAATACTAGAGCCAGACATTATATCTGGTGACAAAATAGTCTTCGGTAAATATTTTTCGCAATTGAGTGTAGATGCTACGAAATTAGCAAATGTAAGCAAACAATTAGGAACATCACGAGCTGCTTTGTTATATGGAGCCTTTGGAAGAGTGTTGGGGGCTTATTCAGGAAAACATGATGTGTGTTTTGCGTCTGTATGGCATGGACGTCATAGTCTTGACGAGGAAAAAACAGCAATGATGATGGTGAAAACTATTCCCGTAAGATGCAGGTATCATGAAGACACCGATGTACAGGAATATCTTTCACAATTAAAACAACAAGTAAAGGGCGCCCGCGAAAATGACTTGTACTCTTTTACAGATTTATGCCAAGATATGCCAATTACCGATGATGTGATGTTTGTGTATCATGGAAACAGAAGAGTAGATGAAATCGTAAATGGATGTACTTTCTCTCCAGAATTATTGAATGCCAATGAAACTGGAATACAGTTAACCTTTTCAGTGACAGAAGTGGCTAATGACTTACATGTAAAGATATTGTAGTAATAAATATAGTGAAGAATATATATCACGACTTGTTGATAGTCTAAATGCCGTTTTGTGCCGTTTTGTGGAAACACCACACGAGAAAGTATGTAATATTTCCATTGTAAGTGAAAGCCAACAAAAAGAACTTAATGTCTTTCATCAAGTAGCAACATATGACTTGGATGTAAAGACCTTCCATGAAGGAATAGAAAGATGGGCAGAGTTAACCCCTGATGCAGTGGCAATAATAGCTACAGACCGTACACTTACGTATAAGGAATATAATGAAGCCGCAAATCGTATGGCAAGAACATTGATGTCAAGAGGAGTTGGAAAGGAGGATAGAATAGTCTTGTTGTTGCCTCGTACAAGTAATTTCCTTGTGGCTTTATTTGCTATTATGAAATGCGGTGCTGCATATATTCCAATGGATCCAGCATATCCAAGTGATAGAATTACATATATACTAAGTGATTCAGATTGTAGATATGTGATTACTACAAAGGAGCATGTAGCGGAATATCACGGCAAAGCAATAAATATTGATACACTAACAAACGAAAGCCAACATAATGATTCAGGAAACATAAAAGTGGAAGTCAATCCTCATGACTTGGCTTATCTCATTTATACTTCTGGTTCCACAGGACACCCTAAGGGTGTGATGCTGGAACACCAAGGTGTAGCTAATTTCTTTACCTTACATCATGCTAATTACGTTTCTCGTGCTGCAGCAGAATTTGCGTCGGTCACTTTGTGTCAAACTACAGTCTCATTTGACCTTTCAATATTTGAGTATGGGACACCATTATTTAACGGCAAGACAGTAGCATTTGCCAATGAAGAAGAGGCGATAAATCCATTCTCACAGGCAGAACTTTGCAAACGTGCACATGTTGAGTGCATAAGTGGTACTCCATCGCGCTTAGCAATGAATCTTGAACTTAATAGTTATGAGGAGATTATGCGCACCCAGATAAAAGCAGTGATGATGGGTGGAGAAAAACTTCCTTGGGCATTAGTAGAACGTCTAAAAGACTTGGATGTAACGATTGTAAATGGTTATGGCCCAACCGAAACCACAATGGGCTCAAGTGGAGCTATATTGAACGAATCGACATTTGTGCATGTAGGAAAACCTGCGGCAAACTATTCATATAGGATTTTAGATAATGACCTTAACGAATTACCTGTAGGGGTAATAGGAGAATTATGCATTGGAGGAATTTCGCTGGCACGTGGGTACAATAAATTGCCAGACAAAACTGCATCAGCATTCATTGTGAAAGATGGAGAACGAATTTACCGTACTGGAGACTTTGCTCGGTGGACGAATGATGGTAATATAATAATTCTAGGGAGAACTGATAATCAAGTCAAATTAAACGGACTTCGTATAGAATTGGGCGAGATAGAAACTGTCATGTCTCGTCAAATTGGAATAAAACAATGTGTTGTAATTATCAAGAAAATAGGAGGTCAAGAGAAGTTAGTCGCTTACTATGTTTGCAAGGAAGGTGAGAGCCCGGAAATAGCAGATATAAAGTCAGGACTGGCAGAATGTCTTACTCATTATATGGTACCGAGTCTGTTTGTGAAACTTGATAAACTCCCCATGACTCCTGCTGGAAAAGTGGATGTAAAAAATCTGCCAGAACCAGAACTAATTCCAGAACGAACAGACACACCAGAAAGTGACGAAGAACGTAGTATTACAGAAATTGTTTCAGACATTTTAGGAAACTCTAATTTTGGTGTGACAACTAATTTGTTGTCAATAGGAATGACATCTCTACTTTGCATACGTTTATCAATTCTAATAAAAAAACAATTAGGAAAAACCATAAAAGTGGCAGACATTATGGCGAGTCCTACAGTGCGCAATATCGCCTTGCGCATCGCTCCTGATGCCACACCGCAAGAGAGTACTCACACATCCATTTCTTATCAAAATGTAGATAATAATTCACGATATCGTCCTAATACACCATTTTTCTTGACTTTTGCACAGACTGGAGTATATCTTGACTGCCTTAAAAATCCAGATACTACCATATATAATATTCCAGTATTGCTCACTTTTCCGTTAGCAGTTACATCAGACAAACTATGTGACATTGTTACAGCAGTATTAAATGAGCATTTAGTATTGTTTACACGCATAATGATTGTTGATGACGAACCAATGATGTTGTATCCTAAATACATTGGTGGGGTGGTAGAAAAATGTACTGTTAATGAGGCGGATATAAATGATATAAAAAATCAATTTGTGCAACCTTTCAATTTGACAAAAGGCCCTTTGGTACGCGCGAAGGTGGTTCAAACAGAGAGCCATTTATATCTGTTCTTAGATACTCATCATTTAGTTTCGGATGGCAGTAGCATGGCTATTTTGTTGAGTCAGATTACGGGCATGATTAATGGCAAGGCAATAGATAAAGAAACATGTTCATATTTCACATTTTCAGATAGACAGCATGCTATGTATGAAAGCGATGATTTTCAACATACGATTTCGTTCTATAATGAAACCATG
Organism: Candidatus Colivivens equi; assembly: GCA_018066015.1. Taxonomy (GTDB): domain Bacteria; phylum Bacteroidota; class Bacteroidia; order Bacteroidales; family Bacteroidaceae; genus Colivivens; species Colivivens equi. The sequence continues at coordinate 13,452 of JAGHSE010000400.1, read as the reverse complement.
AAGGATGTTTCATATCCTGTATGTGTTCCATTTGATATGCCAGTAATGGAGATAGGTACTCAGCAAATAAAATCAAGACCGATACCTTCAGATTTATGGCAACAAATTGAGACTTTCTGCAAGAAAAACGGAATAACACAGGCTCAGTATTGGTGTGCTGTAACCGCCTTTGTATTAGGAAAATATGCCAGCACTGACAATGTGTATATGTGTGGTATAAGTAGTGGCCGACAAAATCTTGATATTGCAGATACAATAGGTATGTTTGTTAATACTTTAGCGTTGCATATCCGTATTCATGGAAGTAGCATAAAAAACTACATAATAGATGCTGCTCGTTCTTTCTCAGAAACTCTCCACCATGAAGAATATCCATTCTCCTCAATAGCGATGGATTACAACTTCTTACCGATGTTTAACTATGTTTATCAGTTGGGCCTGATTAGTGAATATAAAGTAGGAGACACCGTGGTAACAATGGAGGGATTAGACACTCAAACACCAAAGTTCCCTATAAGCATCAGTGTTGAATATGTGGACAATGTGCCTAATGTGCGGGCAATGTATGATGACGCTAAATACTTTGAAGATACTATAGATAGTTTTCTTGTCAATATGTTGATTGTTGCTTCTGAGATTTTAGTAAAACCAGAGGCAGAATTGAACCAAATAACAATAAATGTACCAGAGCGTATCAAGGCCAATAGTGATAATCTAACACATATTCAGCCAACGTCAATAGATGAAAATTCAAAGGTGGAGAATGACATAGAAAAATATTTCTGCGATATTTTTGCTGACATATTACACCTTGAAAAAGTCGGAGTTAACGATAATTTCTTTGAGTTGGGTGGTTCGTCTTTGATCGCTGTCAAGGTAGTGATTGAAGCAATGAATGCAGGATATAAAATAGACTACAAGACAGTGTTTGATAATCCTACACCACGTAAATTGGCTACATCACTTCTTGCTGCTAAACCTGCACTTTCCCAAACTTTTGAACAAGTGCCAAATTCCTTAGATGAGTTTTCAATGCTTCTTGTAGATAATACATTAAATTCATTTCTAAATGGTGAAAGACAGCATATCAAAGGTGCAATTGTTACAGGTGCAACTGGTTATCTGGGATTGCATATTGTGAAACAACTACTTGATCGCAAAGATCATCCGATTATTTATTGTATGGTCCGTGCAAATAAAGTTCAAACGGTAGTCAGCCGTCTGCGGGCATTGTTATTTTACTATTTTGATGATAGTTATGATGAATTGATTGGTAAGCAGTTATTTATAGTAGAAGGAGATGTAACCAATTATGAATCATTTGCCACTTTACCTACTGCAGATGAAGGAATAACCCATCTGTTTAATTGTGCAGCCAATGTTAAGCACTTTTCAGCAGGAACTGATATAGAGGATATCAATGTAGGAGGTGCCAGAAATTGCATAGATTATTGTATAAGAGCAAGAGTTATGATGGTACATACTTCAACTTATAGTGTAGCAGGTATGACAGTTGCAGATCGGCCAACACCACCTCACAATATTAATGAGAATGAGTTGTTCTGGGGTCAGACGTTGGACAATCAGTATGTCCGAGCTAAATTTGAAGCAGAAAAATTAGTTTTGGATGCAATAAAAAACAAAGGGTTAAATGGTAAAATAATGCGTCTTGGAAATCTGTCAGCGCGAAGTACAGATGGTGAGTATCAAGTGAACTTCTCTACCAATTCATTTATGGGTAGATTGCGTGCCTTCCAGGCAGTTGGATATATACCATTTGAGGATATGTCGCAATCCATAGAATTTTCTCCTATCAATGAGGTCGCTGAGGCTGTCGTGCTTTTGAGTGAAACACCTAAAGATAACATAATTTTCCATCCTATCAATGCGAATACCCAACCTTACGGAAATGTCATCAATTGTCTGAATAAATTAAATATAAACATTAGAATGGTTGAGCGTGACGTATTCAATCAAAAGTTAATTGAGGCGGCTTCCGATGAATCAAAAGCGACTATTCTTCAAAGTATGTTGGCTTATCAAACCGTGGCAGATGGAAAATTTGTTGTCTTCAACGGAGTGAACTCAATATTTACTACTCAGATCTTGATGCGCCTTGGCTTCCAATGGTCTTTCACAACATGGGACTATATTGAAAAATTTATCAATGCAATCAAGGGGCTGGGATTTTTTGATGAAGAATATGAACGATAGATCATATATATTCACAATTAGGGATGTAGATTGCATCTCTATCCATTTCTGTTTTCATGCTTGTCAAAATAGAAATTAGGATTGCAAAACAAAGAAAATTTGAAAAAATTTGTGTTGATATACTACTTTTTTATTAAATTTGCAAAATAATGTGTACATCAACGCAAAATGAATGATATAGTATTATCAAGTCTTGTTAATTTATTGGCTTTATTCAGTGCTGCTGAAAAGACAGACATTGAGGAGTCAAAGAAGATTTTGTCAACTTATCTTACTAATCACTTTGGTGTGAGGAGCCAAGACTCTTATATCTGTTTGTATGAGGACTTGCGTGGCTTTTATGATGACGGCATTGATACTGATGGTCGCAGATCTATTGTGATGGATATATGTGAAAAGTTAGTAGCTTTGATTTCAGTTGAAGAACAAAACTTGATGTTGCTTCGATTGATGGAGATTTGTTCTGCTAACATTGTGGCTGATACAAGTATTGGCCTATTTCATGATGTAGCCGATGCCTTTGGCATAGGACATGAACGATGTGATGAATTTAGATTGTTTATCAGTGGCGAATCAGAATCAAATAGTGTTAAGATAATTAGACTAGAAGGCATTGGTGGATATATTACAACTCTGTATTTGGAAGATTTTGATATATTAATTTTTTCATGCCATACCGATGACTTGCTTAGGATGAATGATGTGCCTTTATTACCTAACACATTCCATGTATGGCAACGAAGTGGCGTGTTGAAAAGTTCAAAGACTCGTCCATTGTACTATTATCAAGCAAAGGCAAGATATGGCGGTGGAGATAATTATTCCGGGAAAGCTTGTGAAATATCTGTCAAAGGTAAAGATATCAATTTTGTATATCCAAAGGGAAATAATGGTATCCATAATCTTAGTTTTGGACTCTATAGCGGAGAATTGGTTGCTGTAATGGGCGGAAGTGGAGCAGGCAAATCTACTCTGCTTTCATTGCTTAATGGCACTATGGTTCCTCAGTCGGGGTGTATTACTATCAATGGTCATGATATTAGTGAGCCAAAGGTAAAGGAACTGATTGGCTTTGTTCCTCAGGATGACTTGCTGATAGAGGAATTAACGGTGTATCAGAATTTGTGGTTTACTGGAAAACTCTGTTTTGATGGAATGGCTGAAGATGAACTTGACAAGAAGGTTTGTAACGTTCTTGATGAGTTAGGACTCATGGCCGCGAAGGATTTGAAAGTGGGGTCACCTCTAAATAAATTTATTTCTGGCGGACAGCGCAAACGATTAAACATTGCTCTCGAACTTATACGCGAACCTGCTATTCTCTTCCTTGATGAACCAACTTCCGGACTTTCTTCTGCTGATGCAGAGATGTTAGTGAACCTTCTCAAGGTGCAGGCTTTCAAGGGCAAGATTGTTGTGTCAATCATTCACCAACCATCATCAGACGTTTATAAGTTGTTTGACAGGCTTTGGATATTAGACAGAGGTGGATTTCCTGTTTATGATGGTAATCCGATTGAGGCCATTACGTATTTTAAAACGGCGGCCAACTATGCTGATGCCGACATGAGCACTTGTCCTACTTGCGGTAATGTCAATCCTGAGATTATCTTCAATATAATTGACGAAAAGGCGCTCAGTGAGACAGGAAAGGTATTGGGTGACAGAAAAGTCTCTCCAGAAGAATGGCATCAGAGATATCTTGACGACAAACAAAAGCGCAAACAGGAACATGGTACTATTGGTAAAAAGAAGATTATTAATGAAGATTTACCAGAGAACAACCAGTGCAAACCTGGATTATTAAAGCAAATAGCAATATATCTTCATCGGAATCTAAAGATGAAGATGACAAATTTGCAGTATATTCTGATTACTCTGCTTGAGGCTCCAATACTAGCCCTTATTTGTGCCTCACTTACTCGTTATGCTCCTCCTGAGGGATATAGCATAATGGACAACATAAATCTGACATCTTATTTCTTTATGTCAATTATCGTTGCTACATTGTTGGGAATGAGTGGTAGCGCAGAGGAAATATTTAAGGACAGAGCTCTTTTGAAACGTGAAAAATTCCTTTCTCTATCTTATTCTAGTTATATTTGGTCAAAGATTATATTTATGGCTTTTGTTTCATTGGTGCAGAGTCTGTTGTTTATCTTAGTAGGTAGCAGTATTATGGGCATCAATGGAATGTTTGGAGTGTGGCTACTCATTTTGTTTATTGCTTCATTTTTGGCAGGATTAACAGGATTATGGCTTTCACAGACACTCAATAGTGTTGTGGCAATATATATTACAATACCATTGTTGCTTATTCCGCAAATTCTTCTGTGCGGTATGGTGGTAACATTTGCGGAATTGACACCTAACAGCACTACTGGTAATGTGCCAGTTCTCGGAGATATCATACCTTCACGTTGGGCATTTGAAGCACTAGCAGTAACATCTTTCTCAGACAACGAATATGAGAAAAACTTCTTTGAGCAGGATAAAGAGCGATACATGGCTCAATATTATGACCATGTATATCTCTACGAGATGAAATCACAATTAGAGACTCTCCACGATAAGCAACTTAAAGGTGAGGAACCAAAGATTGATCACATGGAGGTAATTAAGAATTCCCTTCCTCAATTAGCCAAGGTATGTAATATCAAACAATATTCAGGTAATTATTCCTACCAATCTTTGAAGGACTATTTTGAACAAGCTTCAAAAGTTCTAAGTGACCGAGGCAATAAAACTACTTTGGCACTTGATAAGCAAGTATCTGCTATGATACGTACAATAGGGAAAGACGCCATGAGTCAGCTCAAACGTGATAATTATAATATTCGCTTGGAGACTTTAGTGCTCAATTCTAGCGATAGTCATCTTTGCAAGGTAGTAAATGGTCATATAGTTCCAAATTCGGGATTTGTGTTCGTAGAACCAACATCTGCAAATGGACGCGCACCGTTCTATAGTAGTGAGAAAATTGTAGGAGAATGGCACATCAAGACTTTGTGGTACAACATCTTTATTTTGATAATGATGTGTGTAGGAGCATCGCTATGTCTCTTCTTTGAGTTCCCAGGTAAATTACTTCGAAAATAGAAAATCAAGATAAAAACATTATTAATCATTAAAAAAACAGAAGTTATGAAAAAATTAATCCTTGCAGTTTCCACAATCGCACTACTCATTTCATGTGCAGGTGGTACAAAGAAAACAACTGAAGCTGAAACTGAAGAAGTCAAGAGTTTTGAACAAGAACAGATTGAAGCTAATATCAAGATGCAAGTTGATAGTTTGGCATCTCTCTATGCTCAAATGGATGATAGCCCAGTAATGGCTGCATTTAAGAAGGGCCAACTTCTTCTTACAGAAGAGGAAAAACAAGTAAAACCTGATTATTTGCTTGCTCCAGAAGTAGCTAATGACCTCGTTACTCTTTCTCAGAAGTATCGTGCTGTAGGTATCTACTCAATTGACGAATTTGTTGCAAAGAACTACGAAATGCCTACTGATGAAATGATTGCATCAAGAAGTCGTCTTATCGTTGACCTCAATGACCCTGCATTTGATCTCTTCATTAATGAAAGTTACACAGACAGTACTTTTGCTGAAACATTTGAAGCTTTCTATAATCAAGAAGATGAATCAGGACGCATTAATTTCTTCTGGGAAACTGCTACTGCAGCATTCGTAGAACAAATATTTATTCTTACTCAGAATCCAGATAAGTATCTTGCTTGTTTTGACGACCAGAAAGCTGCTGACTTTACTTATCGCCTCATCCTTCTTCAGAATGCACTCGAACAACTTCGTGAATATGCTCCAGAACTTGAAGAACTCTGTACTGCTATCAAACCTCTCGAATCTCTCAATGCAATTTCTGTTGATCAATTGAAAGAACAGGTTACTACTCTTAAGCAGGAAATATCCGAAGTTCGTAATGGTTTGTTGAAATAAGATGAAACCAACTCTATTTCTACTTGCTGCCGGAATGGGTAGCCGTTATGGTGGTCTTAAACAACTTGATGGTGTCGGTCCTAATGGTGAAACCATTATGGACTATAGTATCTACGATGCTATACGCGCAGGGTTTGGTAAAATTGTGTGGGTAATCCGTAAGGATTTTGAAGAACAATTCCGTTCTCAGATATTGTCAAAATATCAAGGAAAAGTACAATGTGAACTTTGCTTCCAGTCATTAGAGGCATTACCAGAAGGTTTCGTATGTCCAAAAGACCGTATAAAACCATGGGGTACTAATCATGCAGTTTTGATGGGTAAGGATATCATCAAGGAGCCTTTCTGTGTTATCAACTGTGATGACTTCTATGGAAAAGATGCATTTGTTCAGATTGCTAAATATTTATCTAATCTACCAGAAGGAACCAAAAATAAATATGCAATGGTTGGTTTCCGTGTATGCAACACTTTGAGTGAGAATGGAACTGTAGCGCGTGGTGTATGTACATCAAACGCACAAAATCATCTTACTGATGTAGTAGAACGTACAGAAATTAAGCGCATGGAAAATGGCAGAATTTGCTATCATGAAGGGGATAATTGGGTAGAAGTATCTGAAAATGCACCAGTCAGTATGAATTTTTGGGGATTTACTCCTGATTATTTTGAATATTCAGAAGCCTATTTCAAAGAGTTCTTATCTGATTCGAAGAACATAGAGAATCTCAAAGCTGAATTTTTTATTCCTTTAATGGTAAACAAGCTTATAACTGAGGGTACAGCAACATGTGAAGTGCTTGATACTACAAGCAAATGGTTTGGAGTAACCTATGCTGCCGATCGTCCCGATACGGTACGTCGTATCAAAGAACTCGTAGATGCTGGCGAATATCCTGAGAAATTGTTCTAATAGAAGAATGAATACTGAGACAAAAAAAGGCTTCCGCTAGATTATGGAAGCCTTTTTTATATGTTTATATTTTTGGCAGTTGTGATTCGGAAACTCTGACGAAATTGGTCGTGTAAGTTATTCCTTCGCTTTTAAGGGAAATGGACATTTCATTGTCTGTTAAACGCTTAAAAACATTGAAATGAAGACTTTGATTGTAGATTTACTTAATAAAATTTGATTGTTTTGAAGAAAATGCCTAACTTTGCGACAGATACTTTTATGGTACAAGTTATACGAGGAATTCGCAGAAAGGACGACAACCTTTATGACCGCAAAAAGTCATTTCGAGCCTCACCATACAAGCCATCCCTTATGGGGTGGTTTTTTTATTTCTGTGGGACTGTAACGCTATATTGTACTTTTTCGTTTGTCGTTTTCTGACATCCCACCGTAAGCTTGACATTCCCGTATCGCATTATCAGCATTTTAGAAAAACTCCTTTGATTCTTGTTGTTGAATTTAGCAGGCAATTCTTCCACCAACTGTGCTTTCGCAAGAATCTCCGTCAACAGGAAGACTGCCTTCGTAGATTCATAAGAACGTGCAGCCTTATTATATGTTTCGTTGATTGACAGATATTTTACAAGAATGTAACTGTTCAGGTTGATATTCCAGACTTTCTTTTCTGGATTCTCTGCAATCCATTTTGCATAGAAATTCTTGATAGCTTTCTCACGTATCTTGATATCTTCCTTACTATGTCCCATTGGAATGCCATCAGCATCGCTCTCAATTGTAACGATTTCTCTTGCCGGCGAATGGCTTTTCTCGCATACACAATTAGGGTAAATTACTGTTAGATAATACAATCCTTGTGGGGATGGTCAGTGGGTGACTGTTATCGTCTGTGAGTTGCTGTGAGCTGAGAAGTCGGGACAATACGTGCACTTTGCAGTAGATATTCCACATTGATATGTACCTTCGTGGGAAACGAAAAATTCGAGTTCAATGACGTGCGTGCCTTTCCGGAAGGTGTCGAAGAAAATTTCGGAGTGTGAGTCATGACGGCTCAGATAGCCCCCCTGTCCACCTATTCTGCAATAGCCAGAATGCTGGTCTGTAGGTTCAAAGCATGCCGGGTGCTGACAGTCTATCTGCACGAAGTCCATATCGCGGTCTGCATCTATTGTAAGACGGATTGTAGCCTTATTGCCAACCTCAAAGGTTGAAGTCTTCTTACTAGTTGCAGACGAGATAATCTCGTAGCTTATGCTCAGTCCCTCTGTGGAATTTGACTTGATGTTCTCGGTCAGTTCGCTAAATGAAGCAGTGACTGCACCCCATGATATGTGTGCTGGTGTGGATGTGTCGGGTGCCAGCTTGACAGCCAGTTGATTGACTGATTCCACTGCTATGGTGTCGTTGGCACTTATGTTCTTGCCATCGAGAGAGAATGACTCGTTGGATGTTCCTGTTGGACGTGTACCATCAGAAAGTCGCAGAATAAAGTCAGCAACGTCAACTGTATTCATAGGGTTATCCCATGTTTGAGTTTGTTTCTGGCGAAGAAGCCAAATGAGCATTTCGTTAAGATAAGACTTAGAAACAATTACATTCTTTTTGCTTTGCTGTTGGGTCACTATAGCTTTCATTGCAGCAAGTTGGGTTGGAATCTTGTAGTCACGCCAAGAATAGAGAGCCTTGTTAGTATCGAAATATCGTCCCATTCCTGGTTTATATACGGAGTATTCCAATACTGACTGAAGGAATTTTTCTGCAGGTTTTGTAAAACCATTGTGGCGAAGGAGATTTGAACCATTTGCCTTGCCGTAGATGCTAAGTTGTTTTGACATCTTTTGGAACTCCTTGAGATAAGTATCACTCATTTTCTTGACATCATTTGACATCTGACGATCTGTGAGTAGGGTGTAAAGGTAGAGGTAGTGGAGAGTTGATTCCGAAGGTACAAAGGAAGGATGTTTTTGTTTTTGTAGATAAACAAAGTTTGCTAATTCTTCCTTGTCGAGATAGTCTAAAGCTTTGTTGAATCGAGAACGCATCTCGGCAGAGAGATTGATAAACTCCTTAGGAGACGAAGATACAGATGCAGAAGGAACGGAAGAAAGCAGAGCTAGATTTTCACATACAGCGAGAGTGATGTTATAACTGCCAGTCATTCCCTCAAACCAACTCCATGATCCGTCTGGGTTTTGTAGGCTAAACAGTTTTTCTTCAGCCTGATGTAGAAGGATGTCAAGCGAATCATTTTCTTCACCAAGATATTTCAACATTGAGTTAGCATAAAGAGATGCAGCAAAACAAGGAGCGTTGTCGTATTCAGGTAGTTGCATAGCCTTCAGAGCATCAAACACAAGTGTAGAAGGATTGCCTGTAAATGTGAGACTCAGTTTCTTGTCAGTTGCGGTGCTGCTACTATTATTAAATAAGGTGTGGAGGTCAATAATCTTGCTTGTCTCATTTTCAAGATAGAACGGAAAGGTCTCTGTGATTGACTGGCGTGAAGGTAAAATTGGAATATAGTTCTTTTCTCCATCAGAGAACGATTCAGATTGTGCAGTAATTTCGCAGATGAGAGATGATGGAGTAGTAGAACGTATGATATATGACGTAGGTGAGAGATTAAATGACACAGATTCCGTCTGTTCCTTGAGTACTGAGAACGGAACTTCCTGAGTGAGGATTACTTCTTCGGTATCTGCATTGAGAAGGCGGAGTAGGGCAGTGCCCTTGATATCCTTGTCGCTCTGGTTGATGATGCGTGAGGAGATATTCAGGTTATCTCCCTCTCTGATGAAACGAGGAATATTTGGTTGAACAATAAACTCCTGACGAGCTACGATTTTTGCCTCAATATTGCCATAATCCATATCCTTTGTGTGCACATATCCAAGGAATTTCCACTCCGTCAGACTTTCAGGGAGAGTGAACGAGATATTCACTTCACCATCTTTGTTGCTTATGAGGTTCGGATAGAAGAAAGCATTCTCAGCAAAGTTGGAACGAATCTTAATTTCAGGCTTTTTGCTTAAAATGACTGATTCTGCGAGGGAGCCTGATGTGCCATACACGTCAAGTCCTGCTACTCGTCCTGTTAGCTCTTCATCCAATGAGGTGAGAGGTAGTCCTGATGACTTCTGCATTCCAAAGGACATTTCATGAAGAACTGCCGCTCCTCTTAGACGCATTCCATTCGACCTGATATCCAATACACGATTATTGAAGAATGTTGTCATTGTAGTGAATTTCCGTACATCGTTGTCGTAATTGACATATTTAGAAGGCTGAGAGATTCTGAGTGATAACCAAGATAAATTAGATGTTGTCATTCGTACAGAACGATATGTAACAGAGCGTTGTAAATTAGTATTAAAATTCCATAACATTGGATATGCGATTTCATCAAGCGATGCATCATAAAGCGTTGCCATCATCTCTGCACCAGCAATCCCCTTGCCAGATTTGTCCTGAATAGACAATATCCATTCTTCTTTTTGACCAGGTGTAAGTCGGTCACGGAAGGTCTTCCATGAGAGATTGAGATTCTTTTCTGGGAGTACGTAAGTTAATACAATAGAATTGTGTAGTATTTTGCCATTTCTTACGCTGAAGAAATTAGCGCATACACCTTCCTTATACTCCTTTTTGTATGGCAAATCAATGCGGTGAACATACTTGTCAAGACTAAATTGCTTTTTCTCAACATACCCGTCGTCTGTAGTGATGATGCAATATAGGAATGTATTGTCGTATGCTGGAGAAAATAATATCGTTGCTGGTTTGTCTTCAGAGAATTCTTTGTTTCTGACTACAAATAATGGACTGTTGAAGCAACTTTTTGTAGCATTTGTAGTTTTGCCTGCTATGATTGCTTTCTTACTATAGAATAAGAGCACAGGATAGTCATGTTTGACAAGATTTCCATTTTTGTCGTTTGCAGTAATCCTGAAAATGTATGATCCATCGTTGACTTCTGGAATTGTGAATTTAGCATTTGTTTTCCACTCTCCACTTGTTACAACAACAGAGTCCTGTGTAAGAATATAGTAGTGAGAATTGAGAACTTCGCTTGAATTGACAGACTTGCCGTCGCTATTCAGTGCCTTGATTGTCAACGTATCGTTTGACAAGTCAATGTTGTTATTATAAAGTCCATCAAATATGTCTTTATTTGTTGTGGAGATTTGAATGTCAAAAGCTTTTTTGGTAATTGATACTCGATAATCGCCAGAATGGGATTCACCTGCAATGTCAGTGACAGTGTAATTTACATAAAATCGCACTAATCGATAATTGTTTATAAAGTCATATTCTTCCTCTTCCATATTTTCCAGAATGGAGTCATCCAAAAACATAGGAATTGTGACTTTGCCCTCCTTGTCGGTAACTGTTTCACCTTCGGCAAGTGTTTCTTCGTTGGTGAGGAACGTTGGTCGCCAGAAGTCACTGAAACCAGAGACAATGGTATATTTCACCTTTGCCCCCTGAACTGGTACACCTGAGAATGCCTTCGCCTGGATGATGACAGGGAGAGTGTCATTGAATGCGTACGATTTATTTGTCGTTGACTTGTCGTTATTCTTGTCGTTGAGACACTCTACAAAATATGTAGGACGCTTGTATTCCTCAACCATAAAACTAGTGCTGTTCTTGTCTTCAATACGTAGTGTGTATCTTCCAACTTTAGCATCTTTAGGAATGGTGAAATCATACGAGGCACTACCAAGTGAGTTAGTAATGAGAGTCTTGCTGTCTAATTTCTGACCATCAGGGTCTGTGATGACAATTTTAAAAGATTCATTGGCAACGATGTTTGCATTATTGCCTTTGAGGTTTTTGGTATCAGTCAGATATGCCACTAAGGCAGACTTTACTGTTTGTCCAGGACGATACACAGGACGGTCAAATGCTAAATGAAAGCGTGCAGTATTGTCCTTTGGGGTGATTTCGCGAGAAGATATGTAAAAATACTGATACTCAGTCATATTTCTCTCAGAGGCTTCAGCGCGAATTTGCCACGATTCGGACTTTGTATTTTTGCTGAAATCAAATAATGCTTCTCCGTTTTGATCTGAAATAAAATCTATTGTTTCTTTTGAAGCGATAGAAAAAGCATGGAACTTTGCACCTTTGACAGGTTTGCCTGTAATTCTGTCAAAGACTTTGGCAAGATATTTGTTGTGGGCTATTTCGCTGATAACAAGTTGAAGAGATTCAATATCCAAGGAAACAGCTTCCTCATCATTGGCACCCTTTAATATAAGCACATATCGTTCGGCAGGAAGTGATAAACTATCAATGATTTCAGTAAATTCAGCCTCTTTCTTTTCAAAATGCAATTCTTTCTTCTGAATTAGTTTGCCGTTTGTGAGAATGTTGCGGTTGCCGTCTAATCCGTTAAAAAGTCTCACCTCAAGTGTGGCTTTGTCCAAATTTCTACTGCTGATTTTCAATGCGAATGGTTGATTTGGACATGGTATGTCCTCAGGATTAAGTAAAGTAATAGCACAAGTAGGGTGGGTTAGAGATTCTTCTTCAATATTAAAGAAATGACTTTTTGGATACAAAGTTTTCATTTCCCGTACAAATGCCAATCTATCTGTATCAGTGTCTTTTTGAGTGAAACGATAATACTCATAATACCATTCTGCAACATCTTCACCAACTTCAAGATTTTTAGTTTCTTCAAAAAGATTCGTCATGAGTCTTTCTCTTACCGAATAGGGTGTATCGAAAGAGTAATAGCATATTTCCTTTATGGTCAAAAGTGTATAAGCATTCATGTTCCCCTTGCCTTTGTAGAACTCAGCCACATCGTGACATAGTTTTTTCGTCTCTGCAGATTTAGTATTCATGTGTTCAATAAGGAAGAGAGTCATTACACTCAGCATGTCATCACCATATAGTTGGCTATCCTTGCCTTTGTCGAGCAGAGGCAGGTAGTCATCCACCTTCGTTTGGTAGAGTGCTTCTTTGTTTTCTAACACCTTATTATAATAATAGTTACTGATGGAATCTTCTTTACTGAAGTCTTTGTTGTTACTCATGTGCCGATTCCGACTGACACTAGTGCCCATGAGGGCATTCACAACAGCATCATTTGTAGGAGTTGCATTATATTTGGGTGGAGTGATAACCTTCATACTGTCGGGCGACATCTCGCGTGTGGCATTGACTATCATTACCCATGCCTTCATCTCCTGGGCAAAGTTCTTCTCCTTCTTTGCTTTCTTAAGTATGATTTCTGCATTACTGATGACCTGCTGAGGTAAGTCGTCGGATATAGCTTTGTCAACGTTCTTCCATAGTGAATTATATGTCTGCGCATGTGTGTTGATGCAGACTATAAAAATAATTACAAATAATAT
>JAGHSE010000223.1 GCA_018066015.1 Candidatus Colivivens equi | reverse complement strand
GATCCAAAACTATGTAATAATAAAAGAATAATTAAATGTGAAAACGTTACACAAGTTAGAAGAGGAATAACCCTCTTTGCAGATGTTCAAGGTTCATGTTTTTATCCAAAAGGTAATAGATTGTTGTATGGTCCTAATCAGACGATAAATGATACGTTTAGCCACGAACAGAATCTTATAATTCAAGAAAATAATAGGATTGTTCTTATTGCAGGTTGTGCGCATAGAGGCATAGTGAATATCATAGCAAAATCTATTGAGATTATTGGAACGAAACCTACTCATGTCTTGGCAGGAATGCACCTTACCAAAAGTGGATTGAATGATGAGGAAGAGCAACAATTCATACGTAAATTAGCAGAGCGACTCAAAATTTATAGAGAAACAAAGTTTTATACAATGCACTGTACTGGAATAGAACGATACACTATGCTAAAGTCATATATGGGCAATCAAATAGAATATCTTTCATGTGGAGAGAGTATAGAAATTTAACTCTACCTCTGTGGTGGCTACATTTGGCTGTCATTCCATTGCTTTTTACTACATCTGACTATTGTCTGCTCAATAAATCAGTCTCTGATTCCATTTGTGAGGATAGTTGCGGATTTTAGTAGTAATTGTCTTCGTAATCTTCGTATTTGCTCGAAATGTATTGTTTGATTTCATCCCAAGTTTCCTCATTTAGCATGAACGGCATAGGGTCGTTGTCTGCATCATCAAAATAAGCAAGGCTCTTAGATGCCAAGAATATTGATGCCTCGGGATATTTGCTGAAATAGAAATGAAGAATCTGAGATAGAGAATATTTCTTTAAAAGGAAAGCTATGTCAATAAAGTCTTTTCTTGTTCCGCGACCTATGATAGCATTGACTTTCATGGCTGCAATGTCTGGTTCCATAGCCAATACTATGTCTTCTTCAATTATTGGTGGAGCAATCCATTCGTAGTCATAATTAACAAAATCAACTTTTATGCCGTTGACAATGAATATGTTGATACTCTTTGACCTCTTTAGCAATTGAGTGCTACCAATGCCTCGCATCAGTTCTACCAACTCGTCAGTATCACAATTCATCGTGCCGAAAAAGTCTAAATCAACCGACTTTCTATGCCCGAGTTGCAATGCGAGGGCAGTACCACCGACAAGGCGCATGGACCGAAATTCGTCCAACGACTGAATTTTTTTCAAGAGTTCCAGGGTTTCTGGCTCAATTGTTTCGTAGTGTAGCATCTGAATTCCTCTCGGGGTGTTTTGGAGATGATTGATATAAATGCCAAAGCACGTGGCTCAAGTGAGCGCAACCCCTTGCATGTAGCGGTGATGGCAGAGATGCCGAGTGTCTGTTTTAGACATACCCAATCCTGCATCAAACCATATTCCAGAACGCGTTGCACGATAAAAGACCTATGAGTGTCGAGGTCAAGTGTCGTACGATCTACATCCCAAAACAGGTGAGGCGACATTGCTTCTATGCATTCTTTTTTGCTCATTATTCTATTTTTCTGCAAAAGTAAGTATTTTGTTCCAAACCACAAAACATTTAACAGACTTTCAGTGGCTAAGTTGCAGATGCCATCAAATTGTGAGTGTGTTATTCCGATTAGTGCACTTGGCTTTTTTCTGCTTACTGCGTTGATACACAATTTCTACAGGGCTATCATGAACAGGCATAACGCCAAGGCTTTCGGGCAACTATTTTTTGCTCAATAAATCAGTCTCTGATTCCATTTGTGAGGATAGTTGTGGATTTTTAGGTTATGTAAAAATTTTAATTATCAATTATTCAAAGGCATTTTATAGCATTGAACTCAGTGCCCCAGTGCTCTTTGCGTGAGATTGGAAATAGTTGTCGTTAACGATGACGTTTGCGCCTCTGCGCACTATGCCTTGTTTTGCCTCTCGTAACAGCTAGTTCTGGCTTGCGCAACCGCTTCTTCAGTCCAACGCAACCGCTAGTTATTTGGGGTGTGACCGCTAGTTATTTTGTGGTCACATACTTCTTCGTTTTGTGGAAGGAGGTATCTGTTTGTTATCCTATTTGAGTTGTTGCAACCAGTAATTGCAAATCCATTCATGTTTCTCAGTTGATTGACGCTGCAAATATATAACATCAACCCCACCCCCCCCCTCCAAATTTTTTGGCAACTTTTTTTCAAAAATTTTTCCACCCCTCTCAGAAGTACCTGTAGAAGGGGTAAATAATATGTAGGGGCGGGGCGGGCG
>JAGHSE010000004.1 GCA_018066015.1 Candidatus Colivivens equi | reverse complement strand
GGAAATATTGCTGGTATTATTTGGAATACATTAGCAGAATATCATTCCTTAGGATTTAAACAAATTAAGAAAATTACTAAACTTTCAGAAAAAGATTTTCTACTTGGTGTAGGTTGGCTTCTTCGTGAAAACAAACTAAATGTTGCAGAAACAGATGATGAGAAAGATCCATATATTTATTCTCTTCGATAACACTGAAAGTTACATTTTAAAGATTTTGCGTTGATTTCATGAGATGTCAACGCTTTTTTTTGCTTTATTTTTTGTAATTTTGTAGCATGAATATAGAAAATATAAGAAACTTTTGCATTATTGCTCACATTGACCACGGCAAATCGACGCTTGCCGACAGACTTCTGGAGTTTACAAATACAATAAAAGTGACTGAAGGTCAGATGCTGGATGATATGGACTTGGAGAAAGAACGAGGTATCACAATTAAGAGCCATGCCATTCAAATGGAATATGAGTGGGGTGGGGAGCGCTTTGTGTTGAATCTTATTGATACTCCAGGACATGTTGACTTTTCTTATGAGGTCTCTAGAAGTATTGCTGCATGTGAAGGGGCATTATTAGTTGTTGATGCAACTCAGGGAGTGCAGGCCCAGACTATTTCAAATTTGTATATGGCAATAGATCATGATTTGGAAATCATCCCAGTAATAAATAAATGT
This sequence comes from Candidatus Colivivens equi, assembly GCA_018066015.1. GTDB lineage: Bacteria > Bacteroidota > Bacteroidia > Bacteroidales > Bacteroidaceae > Colivivens > Colivivens equi. The sequence continues at coordinate 1,432 of JAGHSE010000004.1, read as the reverse complement.
GATATGCCAAATGCAATGCCAGAAGAGGTCTCTGATGAAATTGTTGATTTGTTGGGATGTGATCCAAATGAAATTATTCTAGCATCTGGAAAAACAGGCCAAGGAGTTGAGCAGATTTTGCAAGCAGTTATTGAACGGATTCCGCATCCTGTAGGTGATGAAAATGCACCACTACAAGCATTAATTTTTGATAGTGTATTTAATCCATATAGAGGTATTATCGCATATTTCAAAATTGAAAACGGAGTAATGTATCCAAGTGAAAAAGTTCGTTTCATCAATACCCAAAGGGAATATTTTGCTGAAGAAATTGGAGTACTAAAAATGGATATGGTGCCTCGTAAAGAATTGAGGACTGGTGATGTGGGATATATAGTTTCCGGGATTAAAAATGCTACAGAAGTTAAGGTCGGTGATACTATTACTACCATAAAGAATCCTGCTGTGAAAGCTATTGAGGGTTTTGAAGAAGTTAAACCAATGGTATTTGCTGGTGTTTATCCAATTGAAACTGAAGATTATGAAAATTTAAGAACCTCATTAGAAAAACTACAACTCAATGATGCGTCTTTGACTTTCCAGCATGAGAGTTCTGCTGCTTTAGGGTTTGGATTTAGGTGTGGCTTTCTTGGATTGTTGCATATGGAAATTGTGCAAGAACGCTTGGACCGTGAGTTTAATATGAATGTGATTACGACAGTACCAAATGTTTCATATATGATTTATGATAAGCATGGAAATGCTACTGAAGTTCATAATCCTTCAAGTATGCCAGACCCAACTTTGATTGATCATGTCGAAGAACCATACATTCATTCTACCATCATTACTACTGCTACTTATATTGGGCCTATCATGACATTGTGTCTTGGTAAGAGGGGGGAATTGATAAAACAAGAGTTTATTGCGGGTAATCGTGTGGAGATTCAGTTCTTGATGCCATTAGGTGAAATCGTCATTGATTTTTATGATAAACTTAAAAGTATATCAAGAGGATATGCTTCGTTTGATTATCATTCTGCTGGGTATCGTCCATCTAAATTAGTAAAATTGGATATTCTTCTTAATGGTGAAAGTGTTGATGCCTTATCAACATTAACACATGTGGATAATTCAGTAACCTTAGGAAGACGTATGTGTGAACGTCTTAAGGAATTATTGCCTCGTCAGCAGTTTGATATCGCAATACAAGCTGCAATAGGGGGAAAGATTATTGCAAGAGAAACCGTCAAGCAAGTTCGTAAGGATGTTTTGGCTAAATGTTATGGTGGCGACGTATCACGTAAGAGAAAGTTGCTTGAAAAACAGAAGGCTGGTAAAAAGCGAATGAAACAAATCGGTAATGTTCAGGTTCCACAAAAAGCATTCCTTGCTGTACTTAAATTAGATGAATAAGGTAAGTAGAAGAGTCTTACTACACCTTATTATATAT
>JAGHSE010000338.1 GCA_018066015.1 Candidatus Colivivens equi | reverse complement strand
TCATAGTACTTAAGCAATAAAATCACTATTCTTGTACATAAACCCTTTGAACTCGCGTTGAAATACCTGTAAGAATTTCATAAGGAATAGTACCTATTGCATCACTGAGGATGGTTACTGGAAGGTTTTCTCCAAATATAATGACTGGGTCTCCTTCTTTGCAATCTATGTCCGTTACATCAATCATACAGACATCCATGCAAATATTACCGACATAAGGTGCTTTTTGATTGTTTACAAGACAATAACAATTACGATTACCCAATCTGCGATTAAGTCCATCTGCATATCCTATTGGGATTGCTGCTATGCGTGAGTCACACTCTACGAATGATTTTCTGCTATATCCTATACTGTCACCAGCCGGAACATCACGAATTTGAAGAATCGTAGTCTTGAGAGTTGCTACATTATTGATGATACTATTATCACGCGGATTGATACCGTATAGTCCTAAACCTAAGCGTACCATATCCATGTGATATCGTGGGAAATGTTCTATTCCTGCAGAATTACATATATGGCGAAGTATTTTGTGGCTATATGCTTGCTGGAGTTTTTCGCTTGCTGCATCAAAAATAGCAAATTGTTGGCGTGAGAAATCGTCAAACTCAAATGAATCACTCCCTACAAAATGGCTAAATACAGAACATGGAACAAGTGCGTTTTGACGACTTAGTCTTTGGATGAGGCGAGTCATATCAGTCTGAGCATTAAATCCCAAACGATGCATTCCTGTATCAATCTTGATATGAATTGGAAAATTTGTGATACCTTCTTTTTCTGCAAATGTAATCAGTGCTTCAAGAAGTTGGAAATTATAAACCTCAGGTTCTAACTTATAATCAAAGAGCATTTTGAATGATGTTAACTCGGGGTTCATTATCATAATGCTAGAGGTTATTCCAGCTTTGCGTAGTTCTACTCCTTCGTCGGCTACTGCTACTGCCAAATAGTCTATTCCTTGATCTTGGAGGGTTTTACTTGTCTCTAACGCACCAATTCCATATGCTGATGCCTTGACCATACACACCATTTTTGTGTCGGGTTGCAGATAAGACTTATAATAATTGACATTGTCAATCATAGCTTTTAGGTCAATCTCTAATATAGTTTGGTGAACTTTAAGCGTGAGAAGGTCTGAGATGTAATCAAAACGGAATTGGCGTGCTCCTTTAATGAGGATAAATTCGTTATAAAGAGAATTGAATACATCACTTGACAAGAGTTCTTCGGTTGTTTTGAAGAAATAATGCTCTATAGAAAAATATTCTGCACATGAACAAATTTGTTCACCTACTCCTATGAATTTTTGGATACCACGATTCTCTGCCATTTCTGCGACATGTTTATAAAGGGTTCGCGGTGATTCTCCACTTTGAAGTATATCACTGAGTATTAGTGTGCGTGTTTGTCCTTTTGTGTCTGGGCGTCTGCTCATAAAGTCAAGAGCAATGTCAAGTGAATGGATGTCGGAGTTGTATGTATCATTAATCAGTGTACATCCATTCTTTCCATCCTTTACCTCAAGTCGCATAGCAACGGGTTCTAATGACGAAAATCTTGATAATATGTTTTGGATAGATATGTTAGGAAATTTCAGCTGCAGAGTTATGCATGTAGCAAGACAAGTCAATGAATTTTCAATTGCCGCATTGTCAATAAATGGGATGGTGTATTTGTATTCTGTGTTATCATCTACATTTTTTGTCTTACATATAATTGTTGCTCTATTTTCAGTCTTGCTGATTTGGATAATTTCTAATAGTTCAGGAGTAATGACTTTTTCACACTGAGTAAATAAAGTCATTTTTTCGTTGTACTTTTGCTCAATAGACATGAAATTTTCTTGATGAGCCTGACCAATATTTGTAAATACACCTAATGTAGGACGTATTATACGTTTTAGTTTAGCCATCTCTCCTGGGAAGGATATGCCAGCTTCTATAATTGCTATGTCGTTGTTCTTGCCAATCAGCCAAAGAGACAATGGAACTCCGTATTGTGAGTTATAACTGCGTGGAGAACGGCACACATTAAGGTCTGGTGAAAGTATTTGATACAACCACTCCTTAACTGTAGTTTTGCCATTACTACCTGTTATTGCTATTACTGGTATGTCATATTGCTGTCTGTTATATGCAGCAAGGGCTTGAAGTGCTGTTAACGTGTCTTCTACTACAAGAAAATTGCATAATTTATAACCTTCCATTTGGAATGGAACTTCATGGACAACAAAGTTTCTTACTCCACGTCTATAGAGCTCTTCAATATACTTGTGACCATCATTTTTATTGGTCTTGATTGCAAAGAATAGTGTTTGTTCTGCAAAACATAATGAACGGCTATCTATCAACAACCAATTTATTTCAGCATCTTCGCTTCCTCTTCTTTCAGCACCTATGATTTGTGCAATATCGCTTATTTTGTACATAATATGTGTTCCTTGCTAAATTGAATTTTATAGAGAGTTGTGTTGAGAATATTTATTGTGTGACAATCTGTATATGTTGGGATTGTTTTTGTTTTTTTTCAAATTCTGAACAAATCTGTTTTGTATGTTCGCTAAAGTATGTTTCCTGAAATCTTTTCCAAATATAGTTAATAGCTGTTGCTGATGGGTGCATCATGTCATCAGCATAGAATCTATAATCTCGTAGCTCGTCCATCATAATTTCATAGGAGGGGAAATATTCGCAATTATTAGGGTAGAGTTTGCAGAGTTCATTAATAGCTAAAAGCAAGGTTGACTTACTAAGCTGATTTTCATGAAAACCATCTTTTTTGTGACGGATGGGACTGACAGTAAATATGATGTATTTTTTCTTAAATTCGTGTTGGTTGAGAATTGGGCACCAATTGTCAATAATTGCCTCTACTGATAATTTTTCGCGAATGAACAATTTGTCAGGTTGTTTTTTGCAGTTGGCAACTATCATCCCATTTTCTTTTAATCTATAAATCCATGCCGTACCAAAGGTAATACAGATGATGTCAAAATCTAAAGGACTTGTTGTCTGAGACCATGCCAAATTGGCTTTTGAATGTAACCACTTAAAAAAAATAGGGTTTTGTTCTTCAATGTTTTTTGAACATTCTGATAGAGCTGTGGCTATTGATAATGGATTGTACAAAGTACCTAGTGGATTGCTCGTAACGTCAAAGCCTCCATTTAATAATTTATCACCGATGTTGTCTGAAAAACAACTTCCTAGCATCAAAATTTTATGCTTGTGATTTATTTCTTTTTCACTAACAGGTATATCAACCTTTGTTCTAAATTCCATTTGGCGCAAAATTACAAAAAAAAGTGTAAATAATAATCAACAAAAACAAACTTTTATTACCTTTGCACCGAAAGTTAAATTTGATATTATGACAAGAGCAATTATTACAGTAGTAGGAAAGGATGCAATTGGCATTATTGCAAGAGTTTGTACATATCTTGCAGAAGATAACATAAATATTTTGGATATATCTCAAACAATAGTCTCAGGCTATTTCAATATGATGATGGTCGTAGATACAGCAAATTGTAAGCAACCTTTTGATAAAGTTACTGAGGATTTGAATAAATTAGGAGTAGAGACAGGAGTTCAAATTCGTTTTCAGTTAGAAGATATATTCGACAAGATGCATCGAATTTGACTAATTATTCATGTTTCTCAAAAATAAATAAAAATATAGAATGATAAATATCAGTGAAGCGTTTGAGACGCGAGGCATGATTGAGAAAGAAAATCTTGATGTGCGAACTATCACAATGGGGATTAGTTTGTTGGATTGTGCCAGTAATGATTTGCATGAAACTTGTGATAATATTTATAACAAAATATCTACTCTTGCCAAAGATTTGGTAATAACAGGAGAAAATATTTCTCGAGAGTTAGGTATTCCTATTGTGAACAAGAGAATCTCAATCACTCCAGCAGCAATGGTTGGTGCTTCATGCTGTAAGACATCTGCTGATTATGTAGAAATAGCAAAGACTCTTGATAAGGTGGCCAAGGATGTAGGCGTGAATTTTTTAGGAGGATTCAGTGCAATAGTATCAAAAGGAATGACTAAAAGCGACGAACTGATGATTCGTTCTATTCCAGAAGCATTGTCCGTAACAGAACGAATATGTAGTTCGGTAAATGTTGGGTCCACTAAGTCTGGTATTAATATGGATGCAGTACGTTTGATGGGCGAAATTGTAAAGGAGACTGCAGAACTAACTAAGGATGTAGATTCGTTAGGATGTGTGAAATTGGTCGCGCTTTGTAATGCTCCAGATGACAATCCGTTTATGGCAGGTGCATTTCATGGTGTGAGTGAACCTGATGCTGTTATAAATGTGGGTGTAAGTGGCCCTGGTGTAGTAAAGGCTGTACTTGATACTATTCCTAATGCAAATTTTGAAGAATTGTGCGAAACAATAAAGCGTACAGCATTTAAGATTACTCGTGTTGGACAACTTGTCGCTCAAGAGGCTAGCAGGCGACTTGGTGTGCCATTTGGGATTATTGATCTCTCACTTGCTCCAACTCCTGCTATTGGTGATAGTGTGGCAGATATTCTTCAGGCAATTGGTGTAGAACGTGCGGGGGCGCCTGGTACAACTGCTGCTCTTGCTCTACTCAATGACCAAATTAAGAAAGGTGGCGTGATGGCAAGTAGTTATGTCGGTGGTCTTTCTGGGGCATTTATTCCTGTTAGTGAAGATAAGGGAATGATTGATGCTGTAAATGCTGGTGCTCTTACAATTGAAAAACTCGAGGCTATGACTTGTGTGTGCTCAGTAGGTTTGGATATGATTGCTATTCCTGGAGATACTCCTGCTACAACTATTGCAGGAATTATTGCTGACGAAAGTGCTATTGGTATGGTAAATCAAAAGACAACAGCTGTAAGAATTATTCCTGTTGTTGGAAAAAATCTGGGTGATACTGTGGAATTTGGTGGCTTGCTTGGTTATGCCCCTATTATGAAGGTAAATGAATTTTCTTGTGAAAGGTTTGTAAATCGAGGAGGTAGAATAGCTGCCCCTATTCATAGTTTCAAAAATTAAATGTGGTCATAAAACATAAATTAAGGGGTGTTCTATTAATTACATTTTAGGTGATTTTGACTTTTGTCTTCCTCCTTCGCACCTCGGCAATGCCAAGCAAGCTTGCAATTGCTCTCGGTTTGTCGTCGGTTGAGGTTTGTTCCGAGCAGATTGCTGTGCGGAAGGAGAGCCTTCGGCCCAAAATAAGGACGTAGCTGGCAGAGCCAGTGATGCGGGCATCATGACTGACAGAAAAGCAGCAAGATGCCGAAACAAAAACAAAAGGGCTGAAAAGAACGATATCACCCATATTTGAAAAATTATTACTTATTCGGTGAATTTATAGAACCCACCATAAA
>JAGHSE010000385.1 GCA_018066015.1 Candidatus Colivivens equi | reverse complement strand
GTTCCAATGGAATGAATCAAAGTTGGTACTTAGATGGCCAAATGCTTCATATTATTCAGATGACGAACAAGCTGAAGCATCCCAGAAAGAGACTCTGAGATATAGATTCCCTTATAAATTCTTTTATATGTGGACTCATGATGTTTTGCATCCTGTAAGTTTGATGGCATATAGAAATTTAGTCTTACAGGAAGATAAAGATCTTAAGTATGAACTTGATTTAAATCTTGGACAAGACATAGACGATTTTAGAGGGGATGATGGTTGGAACAAGTATTCAGAGAGAATTAAGAATATGATTCCATCAGATAAGCAAGGAGAAATTTTTTGGGATGAGATGTCTAAGCTCATTTCTATTGTTATGATTCAAGATCAACAAATGAAAAATATTCAGGAATTACTTGAAACTGGCAATAAAGCAATCATTCTATATGGTCCTCCAGGAACAGGTAAGACGTATAGCGCGAAAGAACTGATTTGTAGCGAACTTGGAATTTCAAACAAAGAATTAGAAGATTTTAAGTTCACTGAAAGTACGCCAGTCAAAGAAAAGGGAGCGTGGGCTTTAGTACAATTCCATCCAAATTACACCTATGAGGATTTCATTGGTGGAATTAGTCCATGCCTTACTAGCGGGGCTTTATCATACACCTTAAAGACAGGTATTTTCAAGCGAATTTGTGACGAAGCTTCAAAAACAGATAATTCAGGAAAGAAGTTCATCATTGTAATCGATGAAATTAACAGAGCAGACTTGTCTTCAGTCTTTGGAGAATTGATGTATGCTCTTGAATATCGAAATGAGCCAATTTCTATTCCAAATTTCCAAGATAAGTTTGTTATTCCTTCAAACGTCTATATCATTGGTACAATGAACAGCATAGACAAAAGTCTCGTAACTTTTGATCTGGCACTCCGGAGAAGATTTGGTTTCATCAAAATTATGCCTCAATTACAGGTCTTAGAGGAAATATTGTCAGATTACAATATAAATGAATCATGTTTAACAACTTTCATCAACAGATGCAAAGAATTAAATGATCATATTTCAAGACCTAACAGTAGGCTTCAACTTGGCGCGGATTATCAGATTGGTCATGCTTATTATGGAAAAATAAAGGATTTCCTTAGAAAATGTAAAGAAACAGAACCTGAACAAATAATAACTACATTTGAATTAGAGAAACTATGGGAGTATCATTTGGAGCCTTTGTTGGAAGAATTCTTGGGCAATAGAATAGAAGACGCTGAGGTTAAGAGATGCTTAGAGGAACGAAAAAATGAATTCACCAAACCATTAGTATGAGCTTAGAATTACAAGATAGCAATTTTCAAAATGGTGTAACAAAGTGGTATCATGAACAATGTGCCGCTTATATGAATACAGTTGATCGACTGCAGCAACAAATTGCAGCCGGTCAGCTGGAAATTGTCAATCTACAAACATACAATCCAAGGTCTGAAATAGAGTCGCCCGTCTGGTACGAAATCAAATCATATAGCGAAAAAAGAGGATATAAAGTTGTTAATGAATGTACGTTTTATTCTTCTCATTATATTGGAAGATATTCACATGAAGGATATGCTATTATACTTAATCCTAGATTTGGTAACATTTTCAACTATCTTGTAAGCTATGCTACAAACATTTATATTCCTTATGGAGAATCTGAGATTTCTTTTAATTCTCAGAACAATTCATATTGGTTAATAGCACTCCTTTGGAAAGCTATGCTCAATAGAGCACTAACTACAGGACAAATACCCAAAGAATATATAACAGTTACAAAAAGCCAGAAAAATTACCACGGACGTTTGGCTATTGCAAAGCATATTCGCACAAATCTTTGTGATGCAACTAGATTCTATTGTTCATATAAAAAATTATCGATGGACAATACGATAAACCGAGTAATACGCTCTATTTATATAATCTTAAAGAGCAAGGGGTTGTCTTCACTTGTAGCAGAATTTGAAGCTTATGACAAATATCTGTGTTCCATGGGTGTTGGTGCAGAGGTTGTAGATGTTCATGAAATAGATGATATCAGATATACCAGGTTAAGTGCCCCTTATAAGCCTGTTATGGAATTAAGTCGTACTATTTTGAAGAATCACAAAGCTGAATCGTCTACGGATAATAGTGTGAATAGTGACGTTTCATATTTTATTGACATTGCAGACCTTTGGGAAATGTATCTCCTAAAACTTTTGCAGAATAATCTTCCATCTGAATATCACGTTTATTCCCCCAATACTGGATTTGGAGACAGTCTGCTTGAGGGTGGAATGCGTGAGATTCGGCCAGATATAATTATCGAGAAGAATGGCAGAGTGTTAATGATCATAGATGCGAAATATAAGGATTATACACAATTTGGTAAATCTGCTGCATATGGAGTAAACCGTGAAGACCTTTATCAAATGACAACATATCTTCATCACTATGGTAATGAAGGTCAAAATATTGTTGGATTGTTTACCTCACCAGTCACATGTCTGGATAATGACATTCACGTCTATTCCCACAATAAGAACCATCGCATTGGACTTGTTAATCTCGACATAGTCAATGCCGACGATAATATTGACCTGCTTCATAGAAATGAACAAATATATATAGACAATATTACTAAGATTCTTAACAGTCTGTCTTACCCTGAAAAAAGTAATCTATAGGTCAAAATATTTGTTATATTAATGAATGTACGCCCACAAATGGCACACCTCCGTTTTTATTTTGCAGCCAGTATTAACACTATAAACTTATCATTATGAACACAAAAATTAGCAGGGATTACTATTTCGTTTTGTTTCCCAATGAAGATGGCTGCAACTATCCTATCGAATTCTCCATCACCGATTTGCTTGAGTCTCAACTTGACGATGACTATTCAAAAGAGCAGAAACTCTCAATCATTGACGGCTTGATTCTCGACATTCAGGATTATCGGAAGAAAATTGAAGAACCGGAAAAAAACATTTAGCACTATGGTAGAACAAGATAATAGGAAACGCAATCGTCACAACGAAGACTTGTTGTTTGAAGAACTCAGCGGAGCTGTTGAGACTATCGATGCCGTTGCCCATGCCACGGGAAAAACCTTCAACCAAGTGTCGAGCGTATATCACTCGCAAGCCATCAACCGCCTCACTGAAATTCTGATTGATGCCGGAGATGCTTTCGACTGGAATGTAGAAGACATCAAGACGTTCATTTCCGAGCAGATGTCAAATCATCGCGAATGGTGCTACGACAACCAACCGCTGAAGGTGGAAATAAAGAAAAATTGAGTGATTTTTAGCATAAAAATGTGAAAAAAACAGGAATATGATGTATGTTTACAGTTCGCTTTTCCACGCCAACTTTTGTCAAAGGATTCTTCGAAGGTTTTGGAAATGAAAAAAACGACAAAAAATAGAGACCATATAAATTTTTAAGGTTCTAGTTTAGTTAATGACTGATTTTTCTGTCATCACAATTATAGATTCCCGCCGCAAGCGTCGGGAATCTATATAAATTCTATTCGCTATATAATCAGTCATCTGTTATAGTACAGCCATCATTTTTAACGCATAAACAAACTTTTCAACGGAAGACTCGGAATAACCGCAAATCCTACAGTTTCACCCGATAAAGGCTTCTTCTGTCGCCGTTGTGTTTCCTTGAATCCAAGAAAAGATAATAGGCGTAGCCATCGTAAACCTGAATCTTTGTCGGGAAATAATGCTGGTCCAATTTATAGGCCTCGCCGACATTGCCGTTTTTCAGATTGATTTCTTTCAGCGTCACCATGCCGTCCGTGATGAACTGTCCGTAGCATTTTCCTTTGGCGACATCCACAATCACGTTTTCATCCCAAGGGTTGGGTTTGTTTATTTTCAGATTCTTTCCATAGCCAGATTTTCTATGAAAGGCAATGACGCTTTTCCACAAAAACTCGCCCAAATTGTCGTAGACATACAAATTATCATTTTCAAAATCAAACAGATAAAGCC
>JAGHSE010000093.1 GCA_018066015.1 Candidatus Colivivens equi | reverse complement strand
TTCGTCATGTAATTCCAAATGTGATAGTTGCGAATATTTTGGCAACATTTCATTTACGACATTACGTATATCGTCAAGTGAAGATTCAAAGTCTTTTCTTGAAATTTCTTGATTTTTCAGCGTTTCATCACTGGTATATACAAGACCTACAAGTTTTTGTTCTCTCTGTACTACAACACATTCATCTATTAAAGTTTGTTGTGAGAGTATGGCTTCAATTTCTTCAGGATAGATATTTTGTCCATTTGCGCTCAACAACATATTCTTTTTTCTGCCTTTGATAAATATGTTACCTTGTCTGTCAATAGTTCCTAAATCTCCAGTATGAAGCCAGCCAGCCTTATCTATGGTTTCAGCAGTAGCATCGGGGTTCTTGTAGTACCCTATCATCATATTATCACCCTTGCATATTATTTCCCCAGGAACATTTTCTGGATCATCACTCAGAATATCAATTTCCATTCGGTCAACGATACGCCCACAACTATTTGGAACGTATTTCTTCCAATCAGAATAAGCAATCAGAGGTGCAAATTCAGTCATGCCATATCCACAAGTGTAATGGAATTTTATCTTACGAAGTATATTTTCCACCTCCTTGTTGAGAGCAGCTCCACCGAAAATCACTTGATTGAAATGATTACCAAATGCTGCCGTCAATTTCTTTCTGATACTTCTGTATATGATGTTGCGTACTCCAGGAATCTTGAGCGCAAATGCTATCTTAGGTTGACGGATAACAGGAAAAATCTTGCCTTGAATAATCTTTTCGATGATTAAAGGCACAAGAATTATCAAGAATGGTTTTATCTCGCCAAAAGCCTTAAGGATAATTTGTGGACTCGGTAAACGTGTCAAGAAATATATATGGCATCCAACAGAAATAGGATAGATGAACTCAAAAGCCATACCAAACATATGTGCCAAAGGTAGAATGCTGATGCAAGCTTTGTCGTGAGTTAAAGGGAAATGTGTGCGAGCATACAAATTATTAGACCAAATAGCTCTATTTGGTAGCATAACCCCCTTAGGATTTCCTGTTGACCCAGAAGTGTAGCTTATGATAGCAAGGTCATCCATGTTCTCGTCTTCAAAATGTACGTGCTTTGTCTTCAATCCGTCTGGATACCGAGAGGTAAACACATCATTCAAATTTGAATACGTCTCGTCCAGTGCAGAACCTGTAACAAAAGGATGCAGAGTCTTTACATCTATCATTATTTCCTGACAAGATGAGGCCTTATTAAAGATGCTCCTATTCGTGAAAAGTAATTTAGCATCTGAATGAACGACGAGACTTTCGATTTGTTGAATGTGAAAATCTGCAAGCAAAGGTACAACGACAACCTTGTAGGTATATAATGCAAGGAATGTCACAGCCCAATTTGAACTATTCTTGTCACATAATGCAATTTTATCTCCTGGCTTAATGCCATTAAGTTCCAAAAGAATATGGATTTTTGTTATTTTCTCAAAAAGTTCTTTGTATGTATAACTTATATCGGTACCATAATCAGACAAAGCAACATCGTGCCAACGTGATTTGATGGTATTACTGATGAGTTTCATCATAGAACTTTTATCATCACTCTGCTTGTGCATAAACATAATTTTTGTGCAAAAATAGTATATATGTGTCTTTTAGTATTTATCATTAAAGAAAAATAACATTTTTTATTCTCATAAGGGAAAAAATCGTGCAGAAATTGTTGCACATCACATATTTGACTGAGCAAGTGAAGAAAATCTCATACAAAATCTCCAATTACGCAATTTTTTTCATAATTTTGCACATGATGATGTGTTTAATAATAGAGCAATTCAATATGAACATTAGAATACCAAAAATCTATTTCAAGCTTTTAGCTTTATTACTCCCCTTTGTTGTAGCATGTGAAAATATAGAAATACCATCTTTGGACAACAAGGATGACGATGCAACATGTAAGTTGAAAGTCTCAATAAGTGGCTTTGACTTGTCAATATCTGATATAGATACTCGTTCGTCAATTGCAGAATCTGATTTGACTAAAATCTCGTTCACTATCTTTGACTCAAATGGCAATACAGTCTTTTCAGAGAATCAAGTCAAGGATGTTTCAACTCATTTTGGAGAGATGAACTGCAGTTTATCATCAGGAACCTATTCTATTATTACTGTAGCTCATCAGTCAAATGCAGAAGTTTCAGTGTCACCACAATCAGTTACTTTTGAAGAAGATGGACTTTACGGAAAAGAGGTGTCTGACACATTTTCTGCTTACATGTCATTCAGTATTGGCGACGAAGCTGAGAAGAATCTTGATTTGAACCTCGACAGAGTAGTCGCTTTATTTCAGTTGGAATGTAAGGATGAATTACCTGCTAATATCAAGTCATTCAAAGTTTTGTTCTCTTCTGGCAGCAATTCCTACAATCCAACTACGGGTCTTGCATTAAACAGCAAATCTAAATTGATGTTCTACTCTGTTGATTCTTCAAACTACGGCAAACCATATCAGTTGTCCGCTTATACATTTCTTCCACAAGATAGTGTTGAAATGGACATAACAGTGACGGCAGTTGATACATCAAACGAGGAGGTTAAGTCTTATATATTTAATAAGGTAATGATGGCGCGTAACAAGAGGGTGCGTGCAGTAGGTCAATTCTTTCAACAAACCCAAACTTGTGCTGTTAATCTTAATGAAGATTGGTATAGGTCAGATGTTTTAGAATATTGAAATCAACTTTCTCGGTTGTCGAGATTTCTGATAAAGTCTTGTACTATATGGAATGAGTTTTGCGAAACCGTTCCCCAAAAGTTATCGTAATCATTGAGACTATCATGTTTTGTTGGTACGTCACTGATTACTCTAAAACTTACGAAAGGAATGTTGAATATATGACAAGTCTGAGCGATTGCAGCAGATTCCATATCAATTGCCAAAGCATCAGGATAGAGAGATGTTATTTCCTTCAATTTGTCAGGTGAATCTACAAACCAATCTCCCGAGGCAATCAAACCAGCATGGATTGTACCATCATATTTCAATCTCAATGCAGTCTTTACAATATCATGTGGCGTGGTAAAGAAACGAGGCATACCCTGTATTTGTCCCATTTGTTCGCCCTCAATACAGCAGTAAACGTCGTGATAAGCAACACTTTGGCTGACCACTACGTCCATTACATTTAGTTTTGGCGTAGTACCTCCAGCACAACCTGTTGAGATGATAATATCAGGATGAATATCGTGTATTAATTGCGTGGTATTGATGGCTGCGTTAACTTTTCCTATGCCAGTTTTTCTGACTGTGACATTGTGGTCGTCCTTCAAGTTCTGGAGCAGTTGATACTCCTTCTCCATCGCAACTAATACACCGACTTTCATCAAAGTTTGTTGTTATAGAATCTTGATAATATTAGAAAAACCAGTAATATCAAAAACCTCCTTTACCTGAGGTCTCATGTTGACCATTGTCATTTGTCCCTTGCGCTGATTTACGCTCTTTTGAAGCATAAGGAACATACGCAAACCCTGACTACTGGTATATTCCATATTGGTGCAGTCAATCTCAATCTGAGGATTTTCGCCTTCCATCAAAGGTTGAATGTCTTTTTGAAATTGGTCAGCGTTTGTTGTATCTAGACGTCCAGAAAGAGTTACCAAAGTCTTAGCGTCTTGAGTTTGAATTGAAACTTCCATAG
>JAGHSE010000279.1 GCA_018066015.1 Candidatus Colivivens equi | reverse complement strand
TTCTCCAATTACTACAAACAGTTGGAGAAAAGTGTAAAAGAGGGGAAGGTATATTCTACAAGAATCATCTTTTCTAGTTATATGCCAGATTGGCAAAAGGGTAGAGACTACAGGAAGAGCTTTAGATGTTCATTGGCACAAGGTGGTGGCGTTGATATAGATTTGCTCCATGAGATAGATTACATGATAGGTATTTTCGGCTTGCCAAAGAAGGTTAATCGCGTTGCTGGTCAATATTCACACCTTGAAATGGATGCTTGTGACTTAGCTACATACATCTTCGAGTATGATGACAAGCAGGTAGAGATTCATCTTGACTATTTTGGTAGAAAGCGTACTCGCAAGACAGAGTTCTACACTGAGAAAGATACTATTGTTGTTGACTTCAATGCAACAACATGTGAACATCAAAAGACTGAAGAAGTATTAAACTATGGTCCTGAATGCGATTTTTATGTAGAGGAAATGAACTATTTCCTTGATCTTGTTTTGTCAAAAGGAGAACGCAAAAATATCAATCCTCCATTATTGGCATATAAAAGTCTTCAGTTAGCAAAAGGTATAAACTTATAAATTTTCACTATATGAATTATTCAAAAATGTTCTCCCTTGAGGGAAAAACCTCTGTTGTCACAGGAGGTTGCGGCTATTTAGGTCGTGAAATAGTAAAAGGATTTGTAGAGAATGGTGCAATAGTTTATGTTCTCGATTACAATATCGATAATAAAATTGAAATGGAAGATAAAATTGCTGAATCTCGCATTAAATATATTCAGTGCGATCTTGGCAATACAGAATCCATCAAATTTTGTTTGAGAGAAGCAGCAGGTGAAAAAGGTAAAATAGATAGTTTGATTACAATGGCAGCTAACTTAGGAGCTGGAGTAATGACAACTGTTGAGGATATGGATGATGCATATTGGCAAAAAGGTATTGATGGTACAATCGGCTTTACTTTCCGTACTGTTCGCGAAGCCATTCCTTACATGAAGAATAATAATGCAACTATAGTAAACATAGGATCTCTATATGCTGTCGGCGCTCCTGATCCTCGTACATATTTTGACACTCCATTCAATAGCACTCCAAATTATGGCGCAGGTAAGGCGGCAACAGTAGAGTTTACAAAGTATTGTGCTTCTTATTTGGCAAAGTATGGCATCCGCGTTAATAGCGTTAGCCCTGGTTCTTTCCCACATGAGAATGTTCAAGAGAATACTTTATTCAAAGATAGACTCGCATATAAGACTATGTTAGGTAGAATCGGTTATCCAGAGGACCTTGTGGGCGCGATGATCTATCTCTCATCAGATGCATCTAAGTACGTAACTGGTATTAATATTATGGTTGATGGCGGTCAGACCGCTTGGTAATATGTCAAGACTACCTAAGCTTATCCTTACTGATATTGACGGAGTATGGACAGATGGTGGCATGTATTATGATGCTACCGATTTGGAATTGAAAAAGTTCAATACATATGACAGTGCTGGTGTACTCTTTGCACGCTACCTGAACATTCCCGTTGGAATTATCACTGGTGAGAATACCCGTATCGTGCAACGACGTGCAGATAAGCTGAAAGTGGATTATTGCTATTTGGGAGCTAAAAACAAACTGAATATAGTTAAGTCTTTATGTGAGGAACTCTCCATTTCTTTTGAGGATGTGGCTTATATTGGCGATGACATCAATGACATGGAAGTGTTGTTGAAGGTCGGTTTTGCTGGTGTGCCATCATCTGCACCAGAGTATGTAAAGAGACTTGCCAACATATCATTAACAAAGAAAGGAGGAGACGGCGTTTTTCGTGAGTTTGTAGAAAAGATTATAGGAGAGGAACGCTTTAACGATATAATAAAAAAGATATATCTTACAGAACAATGAATGGACAAGAAATGTATAGACTTGCAGAGGAACTGTTCCCTATTTGTAGGTCTATAACAGGAAAAGGCACTCGTGATACATTGAGCATCCTCAACAGAGAACTTCCTCAAATAACGATCCACAACGTTCCTACAGGAACTGCGGTGTTTGACTGGTCCGTACCTAAGGAATGGGTTATCAGAGATGCATATGTAGAGACACTTTCAGGAGAGAAGATTATTGACTTCAAAAAGACCAATCTTCACGTCTTAGGCTACTCTGCTCCAATCGATAAGGTCGTGAGCAAAGAAGAACTTTTGAAAATTGTTTACACTCTGCCAGATCAACCGGATTTGATTCCTTACGTTACATCCTACTATAAGGAGCGTATTGGAATATGCATGAGTGAGAACATGAAGAACTCTTTGTCTGAGGACCAGTATCATGTTGTTGTAGATTCAGAATTCATAGATGGAAATCTCACTTATGGAGAACTGATTATCCCAGGAGAGACTGATGAAGAAATATTCTTCTCAACTTATGTCTGCCATCCTTCAATGGCAAACAATGAGTTGTCTGGTCCTGTTGTTTGTACTGCTCTGGCTAAATATATTCAAAGTATAAAGCGCAGATACACATATCGCTTTGTTTTTATTCCTGAGACCATTGGCTCCATTACATATCTTAGTAAGAACCTGGAATACCTTCAGCAGCATGTTATAGCGGGATTTAATATTTCTTGTGTGGGTGATGACAGGACATATTCATATATAGAATCTCCTTATGCAGACAATCTCGCTGACAGAGTAGTACAAAATGTATTGTCTTTCCACTATCCTGAATACAAGCGATATACATTCATGCAGCGAGGTTCTGATGAGCGCCAGTATTGTTCTCCGTTGGTGAATCTTCCGATGTGTGCCGTATGCCGTTCAAAGTATGAGGAATATCCAGAGTATCACACTTCTGCAGATAATCTATCAGTAATCTCCCCAGAAGGTTTGCAAGGAGCTTTTGATATGTTGAGAAAGTGTATCGACTTGTTGGAATATAATAATAGATATCGTATTACTGTTCCTTGCGAACCGCAACTCGGTAAGCGTGGTTTGTATCCTACAATCAGCTATAAGGGATCGCATGATTATGTTAACAATCTTACCGCATTTATTGCCTATTCCACGGGAAGTCATGATCTGATTGATATCAGCAATCGTATCAAGGCTGATATCGATACCCTGAAACCCATTATTGAGAAATGTTTGCTTCATCAATTGATTGAAAAAGTTTAGTATAAATATGACTTTCGAAGAATTATAAGTGGGTAAACATGTGTTTTTAGCTATAATGAGGAATCTAAAATGCAATTGTACCATCATTTAAATTAGTAGACATTTTTTATCTTGTATCTTTATGCAACAATAA
>JAGHSE010000147.1 GCA_018066015.1 Candidatus Colivivens equi | reverse complement strand
TTATTAACCATAGCGTTTGCTTATTATTCGGTATCATTCTGAAACCTGAGAAATTTCTGAAAAGTCTAAACTCGAATAAGTCAGTAAATGCCTGCGCGGTGGCGTGGGCTTGACTTATCTGTTTAGACGGGCAATCTCAGGGCCTCAGAATGTGGATAAAGTTGAGTCCACGTTCTTTTTGCCCGAATGATGTTGTCCGTGAAACCCGAAAACAGATAGGTAGGCGCATTAAAAATAGCGCAGGAAATTATGACATTAAGAGACGAGGATGCAGTGCGTGATGGTTACACGCCTTCTGACGGCAGTGATTTTGTCGTCGGTGCAAAACAGATTCTAGGCTTTGACAAGGCTGAGAAAGATGTTGAACAAGGAACTGGACAAATAAAAACGTTCAATCAATTAGGATTCAAAGGCATCAATGATAAACCTGATGGATGGTATCTGCCAAAAGATACCAGCAAGGTTGCTATTGTGTTGGAAACTAAATCTGAGAAAGAGGATTTGGGAAATCTCAAATGGGTTGCTGAATTAATGAAAAACATTGATGTTGTTGCAACAAAATACAGCAAGATTGTCGGTGTTCTTTGGAATGGAAAGGATATTCGTGTGTTTAAGAATAAGGATGAGATTTTAGACACCGCGCCGACTTTGCAAAATAAGTCGTATTATATTTCAATTTATACACAGACAAAAATTGATAAGAATCAAATATACGATGTGACTAAAAAAATCAATGACGCTTTGCATTTTAAGTTTGCAATGACTGATTTGCAGGACAGAATGATTTTTACGGCTTGCGCTTTAGTCGCTCAAAGATATAACCCCAAAAACGGATTAGAAAGATTGAAGGGTATGCCTTACAATACTTTTAAGAATTGGATTTATGATGCACTTGCCAAGGCTATTGAAAATGATAAGAAGCAGAACGCAAAACTAGATATCCTTTTGGAAGAATACATAAAGGTTCGTATGGCAATCACAGACGACCAAACCGCAATTGACGATTTTATTGAAAACGTTTGTAAAATTGCAGACCTTGTGAATTCAGATAATTGGAATGGTGAGGATGTTATGGCTATATTCTTTAATGAGTTTAATCGCTATAGGAAAAAGTCTGATGCAGGTCAAGTGTTTACGCCAGACCATATAACCTCGTTTATGTATCGTTTGATAGGAGTTGGTGCTGGGGATAGGGTTCTTGATGCGACTTGTGGCTCAGGCGCATTCCTTGTTAAAGCAATGTGTAATATGATTAAAGAAGCAGGTGGTGTAGGAACTAAGGAAGCAAAAAGAATCAAGGAAAATCAACTCTTTGGCATAGAACTATATCCAAAGATTTTTGCTCTTGCTTGTGCTAATATGATGATTCATAAGGATGGGAAAACAAACCTTGCACAATTAGATACGAGAAAAGAAGATGCTGGTGAGTGGATAAAGAGCAAAAACATAACGAAAGTATTGATGAATCCGCCCTATGAACGGAAATATGGTTGTTTGAATATAGTTAAGAATGTGCTTGATAGTGTTCCAAAAGGTATAAAATGTGCTTTTATTCTGCCTGATAAAAAATTGGAGAAAGATGGTGGAAGAAAAAAGTTGCTAAGGAATCATACATTGACTCATATAATCAAATTGCCATTAAACCTGTTTTTCGGCGTTGGAATTTCTACGTCAATCTTTGTGTTCGAAACAGGAACGGCACAAGGAACAAAAAATATTAAAGGCTATTATATAGAGGATGATGGCCTTGAAACAGTAAAGAACAAAGGTCGCCAAGACATAAAAGATAAGTGGAATTCCATTGAAGATTATTGGATTAAGGCAATCGCTGATGATAATGATTATAAATACAACACACGTCAACTTATCAATCCTATGGAGCATTTGAGTTATCAAATGCCCGAAAATTCATTTGAAATTTTTGAAGAAGATTTTGTGAAGGCTATGATGGACTATGAAATGTTCAAGAGAGGTATAAATGTGAAGGAATTTAATGAAAAACTATTGGCTAAAGTTCTTTATGCCTCAGAGGTGAATGAATTTACAGATGGTATAAATGTTATATTGAAAGGGGATAATGATGATAAAGATTGATACAAGCAAATGGAAACCATTTAAAATTGATGATTTGTTTTACAAATTAGAATTGAAATGCTTGAAAAAAGAATTCAACAAGTCCTTTGATGTTTCTGAAATTCGAACAGAAGAGTTTGATTTACCTTTGGTTAATGCAAAACATTTCAATAATGGTATTATGTACTATGGCCGCTCTTCTGATTTTGAAAGCGACGAAATGACTATAGATATCGTTTGTGATGGAGCGGCATCTACGGGAGATGTATATGCACAACCTCAAAGAACAGGGGTCTTATACAATGCTTATTTGGTAAAGCCCAAATTTGTCTGTAATAGTGAATGCCTATTGCATTATTTTGCAATAGTCATTGAAAAATGTGTTAAAGATCATTTTGGCTATGATGAAAAATGCACTTGGGATAAAGTTAAAAAAGAAACAATTATGCTTCCTGTTGATTCTAATGGCGAACCCGATTGGAAATATATGGAAAACTATATGAAAACCATTGAGGATAAAGTCTGTAAATCATTATCAATGTTGGAGAAAGTTTGCAAATAATTCGGCTTTTTAGGCTGTGAAAGTTGTTTTCCGTCAGTACCTCTCAAAGAATACTCCAATACTCTAACCAGAATACTCCAGTACTCTAACTAAAGTACTGGAGTACTCTAACTGGAGTATTGCAGTACTCTAACTGGAGTACTCATCATTCATCGCGATGAAATGGCCGGTCAGTCGTTCCAGTTGATGTTTTCTTCGTAACTGTCGAAACGCAATTCCTCGGTTACGCCTGCCTGTCGGAGTGCTTTCAGGATGACTTCCTGCTCTTTGGGCGGAAGTGGATAG
>JAGHSE010000023.1 GCA_018066015.1 Candidatus Colivivens equi | reverse complement strand
TTAATACACATTACCGTGTTGTTTGATTATTTACTATGGTATTTCTTACCATTCATAATCACAACTCCCTTGAAGTCTTTGCCAACAACTTGACCGTTTAAGTTATAACGAACAGAGTTAGCATCATTGTTTACGTTAATGTTAGCAATACCATTTGCGCCATCAAATACTGATGAAAGCATTTCTTTTACTTCAGTACCCTGAGGTATAGGCAAGTATGCTTTGTTTGCGGCCAAAATAGTACCTGTGTATAATTTAAATACAGGATTACCATTATTTACGCCACAAAGTGTGTAACATGATTCTGCCTTGATATTTTTTTCCACAGAAGAACCTTCAAAGAGATTAGTACCTGAGAATGTAGTTACAGAACCCTTATTAACGAATGAAACTTTTCCTTCTGCAACACTAAAGACTACAGCTGTCTTTGCTGGGATAACATCACCTTCCACTTCTGCCAATGTTATCTTTCCACTATCGATTCCTGTTGCTGTATATGCAGTAACACCTTGAGGTATTGTTACATCAAAATCAGCATAGAACGAAGCCCATTCTACAGAAGTTACAGGAATATTATAGGCGGACTTAGTAAATTGGTAAACGTATGCTTTATTTGCATCAGTGTTTTCAACTGAGAAAGATTCGTTTGAAATTGTAAAAAGACCTTTTGTTCCTGTTATCTTATTTGATGAAATTTTATTCCCCATTGCATAGTCACTTGAGCCTGGATGCGAAACAATGAAATAACATTTATCTGTAGTTGGTATTGTTACAAGTTTAGCAGTCCAAGTTTTTGCATTAATATCATCTATTTCATATAACCAGCAATTTGAAGCTGTAGAGCTTAAAGCAAATGTTTTTGAATTAAATCCGGAGGAGCAATACAAATGATTATTTGACCCTTCTGGCATTATATTAACAAAATTGTCGCTAGCCACTTCTGTCACCCATTCTTGCGGAGTATCAGAAAAATTCAATGAAGTAGATGAACCTTTCAAGAATTGTTTTTTTCCCAAATTATAAACAAAGTATGAAACTTTTTCTGCAAACACAGCAGTGAGAGTTGCTTTCTGTGGAGCATCCTCAGTTCCATTAAAAGTAAATGAATATTCATAATTAGCTTTAGGACTAATGATGTTAGTACCATTTTCTGACCATCCTACAAATGTATATCCTTCACTTGGTGTAGCACTAACATTCAATACTTTTGTTGCACTACCAGTATAACCCTTTGCAGGGCCACTCCATACATTATTTCCCGATGTTGCTTCAGATATTGACACTGTACCTAAATTATCCTTTGCTACTACCGTGAGTTCTCCGTAATAAGTAACACCAGGTGTAGGCTTAACAAATTGGTAAACGTATTGTTTGTTATCAGAATTTTTAGTCATTGTAAATTTGCCTTGTGACAATGTCTTACTGTCAGATTTACCCAAAGAGCCGTCAGTTATTTCTTTACCCATAGCATAATATCTACCATTTTGTGCTGATGGAAATACGATAAAATAATATTTGCCAGGAGTAGGTTTTTGGGTTAAAGTACCTGACCAATTTTCTGCTTCAATATCTTCAATTTCGTACAAATAACAATATTTAGTTGCGCTAGAAGATAATCTAACATATGAGCTACTATAAGTCAAATTATTTTCTCCATCAGGTGAAATTTTCATATAATCATCTGACTCCTCCATTGACCAAATTTGTGGTTCAGATGAAAAACTCATTTTTGTACCAGAGGCATTAAGATAATTTCCAGTATCATAATTCATCAGATAGAAATTCAAGCCAGCACTGAACACTGGAGTAAGTGTAACTGTTGTAGGACTGCCTTCATCCGTACTACTATATGAGAATGTGTATGTAAATGGAGACTGATTGCTACCGTCAATAATAGTCTTACCTACATCGTCTGACCAACCTTTGAATATATAATCATCATTAGAAGCAGTAGCAGTAAGAGTGAAAGTCTTTGTTGCAGGACCAGCAATATCTTCTGATTGACCTTCCCATGATGTCCCAGAAGGAATTTCAGCACAACTTGCAGTACCACCTTCAACTTCATTTACATACGAGAATTTACCGTATTTGATACCCTTAACAACATTTGATTCAAACAAATAAATGTAGTTCTTGATATTGTCAACACTGACTGTGATAGTTTCTGTATTAGGTTTATCGCTGATATTTGTACCTGCAATTACATCTTGTGTTTCAGAACCTTTATTAGCGTTAACACTATTAATTGTATTTCCCATTAACATCAATCCACTACCCTTCTGGTCTACGTTTGCGCTGGCAATGAAATAATAACCGCCAACCTCAGCTGTGGTAGTCAGTGTTGCTGTGAAACTTGTACCAGTTGCTGTATAATTGCTGATTTTGTAAAGGTAGCAGTTATATTTAGAACCTGCACCTGCGTCGCTTTGGTTTGAAGCTTTTGCAGTAGAATTTGTACCAGAGTTATATTTAGCTAATCCGCACAATTTATAACTCCAAGCTTGATTTTGAGTATTAGGCTGTCCAAAATACACAACGTTATCATTGCCACTATTTGCAAATTTTACTAACTTAGTACTGCTACATTGAGTAAATGTCCAACATGTAGTGCTTGCGTCTTTTGAATCGATGAAACCAAGCTGACCATCGTTATTATTGCCAGTACTAGTATCTGTTGCAGCTTTTACCATCTGAAGATACTTGCCATTTCCTTGATTGAGCAAATAGAATCCATTGGTTTGCCCAAATGCGTTTGACATTAAAAAGAATGCTGGAATCAGCATTAGGATTTGTAATTTTCCTTGTTTCATAACATCTAAATATTAAAAAATGAGTAATTTTCCTATCTATGTAAATGAAATTATAAC